>CBDUSX010000136.1:0-7301 GCA_965369935.1 uncultured bacterium | reverse complement strand
ATATGGTCATGAATCGCCCGCCAGCGCCTGATGGAGCCGGCGGGGAGAGGCCCCCGGAAGCATGAACAATCGGAGGGCGGAGCAATGAGAATCGCGATCATCGTATTTGCCTTGAGCCTGATGCTCGGGGCAACAGAGAGCCTTGCCGAAAACGGCAGGAAGATGTGGGATCCGGTCGAGGTCAAACTGGCGCTCGGATCGGACGATCCGAAAATGCAGCAGCTCTTCAATCCCAGCCGGCTGCACTTCAAGGTGGGGACGTTCTACAGGCTCGTAATCTACAATCCCAGCAACGTGACCCATTTCTTTTCTTCGGGAGAGTTGAGCAGGCAGGTCATCAGCCGCAAGCTGGTCGTGCTGGACCGCGAGGGCAACCGCGTCCGCAAGGCCACGGGCCTGATTCAAAAGCTGGAGGTGCGGCCGGGCATGGCGGCGGAGTGGACCTTTCTTCCGTACAAACTGAGCAGGAACGTGGCGATCTATTGCGCCCTTCCCGAGCACAAGCGGGCGGGCATGGCCGGACAGGTGGAGATCAGTCACGGGCGCAGGAGATAACAGCCGGCTCAGCCCGGCATGCCGGTGAGGATGGCTTCCACCCGCGCGATCACCAGCTCCTTGCGCGTGCGGCGGGAGAAGGGTCGTAGACCGAGACAAATCATCTCACATCAGGGAATTTTGTCCGCCGTCATTCCTTTTTCAGCGCAACGGCCAAGCAGGCAAGGGCTGCTGCGCCTCACCACGGGGGGTTTCGTCGCCATTGTGCTATCCGGCACATAACTTGAGGCTTGATATTTGCTGGCAAATGCCACGCGATCTCCGCCATCCGTTCAACCGATGACGGTAGCGGCCGGATTTCTGCCGACCGCCTGCGGCGCTCGGCCGAACGCAAAATACGAGCGAAGGCATTGATAGATGACGTCAACGCCGCCGGACGGCCGACGGGTCGGCATTCGCTCCCACGAACAAGAATTCCAGCAGGCTCGGTAGCAGCCTTCATTTGGAGGAAGCAAAGATGAACCGATCAATAGCGATTGCAATGGCCATTTTGGCCATCTTCCTGTTCAACTCCAACGCTTTTGGACGAGGCGACCTCTCCAAGCAGAAGCCAATAACCGTCCGGGTCGACCTGGGTAAGGATGGCACGGAGAAACACAGATTCCATCCCGATCGCCTGGTCTTCGAGACCGGGAAGTTGTACAAGCTCATTCTTCACAATCCCAGCAACAGCAAGCACTACTTCACGTCATTGGGCCTGGCAGCCAAGGTTTACACGCGGAAGGTGCAGGTGATGGATGACCTTGGGCCCGGCGCCAAGGCCATCGCGGAGATCAAAGGCACGGTGCGGGAGATCGAGGTGCTGCCGGGTGGAACAACAGAATGGTGGTTCGTTCCGGTCGCTACCGGGACGATCACCGACCTTAACTGCCATATCAAGGATAAGGATGGCCAAACCCATGCGCAAAAGGGGATGAAGGGCCGCATCACGATCATGTGACTGCGTCGCACCTCCGGACATCCCGGGACTCCGAATCGTTCCGCCCGGCACCGTGCCTCCTTCCACACGGTCCCGGGCGGCGGGATGGCCCGATGGCAAAGGAGTTACAAAGGATGCGCATTTACCGAGTTTTGCCGCTTGTGATGATCGGGTGGCTGATTTCCGGTCTTCATGACGCGAAGGCCCTCGACGGTAAGACAATCGTCGCAAACAGGTGCGTTGCGTGTCACGACATCACTGGGCCGGCGCCGAGCACCTTCGCGGGTGTATTGAAAAGGAAAGCGCCGGATTTGTTCTACGCCGGCAGCAAGTTTCAGCGGCAGTGGCTGCTTCAATGGATGCAAAACCCATCCATCATTCGCCCGGCTGGGGTGATGTACCTGAAACATATCATTGTACGTAAGGGGCGGGACACGATCGACAAAGCAACAGTCAGACCGTGTCAGGCGAAGTTGAGCCGTGCGGAGGCTGCGGCTGTCACGGATTTCTTAATGACATTGAAGGACCCCGCCATGCCAACCGGGGTTGTCGACCCAGGCAAGCGGTTGCGAAAAAGCAAGGCCCTCATGATGTTCACCAGCCGATACCCATGCATCGGCTGCCACACAATTCGGTTTAAACGGAAAATCCGAGGCGGAAAGTCGGGTCCGGATCTACGTGACGCAGGAAGCAGATTAAATCCGGACTGGGTCTACGCAAGAATTAAAAACCCACAATACTGGGACCCAAAGACATGGATGCCGAAAATCGAAATGTCCCACAAGAAGCGTACATTGCTGACCCTATTAATCAATTCGATGAAGGATGAGAGGTAGGCGGATATGCGGCGAATCATACTGGCGCTGATGCTTCTTGCCGCTCCTTTCGCGGTTGTCTTTTTCCCCGCGAACGCAATGGCTGTATCCGGAGAAGAGACCTACCGTCTCTATTGCGTCCAGTGCCATGGCAGCAAGGGAACCGGTAAGGGCATCAACCGAACCTCAGGAGGCTTGTCCGTTTCACCGATTGACCACACATCCGCAAAACTGATGAGCAAGCGCAGTGATCAAAAACTCCGTCTCGTCATTGCCAAAGGTGGCGACGCGGCCAGCAAGTCGGAATTGATGCCTCCCTTCGGCAACACGCTGACGGACGCGGAAATAGATGCTTTGGTGATCTACCTTAGAAAACTGTGCAAATGCGAGGGAGAGAAATAAGTTTCCATTAGGTTGAAGAGTCTCGAGCAACGATCGGCATCAAGGTCCGGGCAAATTCGCCCACCCCCATCGACTTGCCCATATGCACTCGGAACGGGTAACATGTGGGTAAACATTGGCGCACAGCAGTTTCACTTGCCAACGATCCAGCCTATGCCTTTTCCGGCAGAGATCGGGCTGGTGGTGCCGGAGTTGGCCACTCTCACAAGGTGACCTTCAACGCCTAGGCCCGCGGCATCGGGACGGCCGCGAACGGGTAATGCTTGCAGGGATTTGACCTGTGACCGTTTGGGACACCCCATTGTTCCGGTTACCGTGCCCGGCTTGAGGCACTGTCTCTCGCACCATGCCGCACGCCTTCCATGCGGCCCATATGGCGAGTTCCGACTTACAAGTGCTTGAAGAACTGGCTTCGGTAACGCTGCAAAAGCCACGGAGAGGATAATGATCTGGACTGACGATGCCATCAGACGATTGGAACTTGTTCCAGAAGGCTTCATGCGAAAAGCAGCAAGGAATACCGTAGAAAGGTATGCCAAGGAAAACGGTTTTGCCGAAATTACGTTGGAAGTTTCCAAAGCTGGCTTAATCAATTCAAAAAAGAAAATGTTCGCCGCCTCTCAGGAAAACACCTCGCAAGAATTTAGTGCCCCAGAAGATCGGAAGGGGAAAACAGTGGATACCGTGACAACCGATGAAGGATCATTTGAGTGTGGCTTATGCGGTCTTGTCATAGTTGGCGGCAAACCCGATCATTGTCCATCTTGTCACTTTGATGAATTTCGGATGTTAACAGAAGAAGAAAGAAAAAACATCACTAGATCAGCAAGTTTGATACTGGAATGGGATCAAGATGCGTTGGATAAGTTGGAGCGCATCCCCCCTGGATTTATGCGTCAGATGACGAAATGCCGGGTCGAGCATTGGACCAGAAAATGCGGTTTCGAACGTGTAACTGCTGATGCGGTTGAAGGTAAGTACAAGAATTGGGAACAGGGTACCACCCGGTCGCCGAGTGAACTCGAATGGAGTGCTGGAGCGAGGTCACGGGTGGAAAAGATTCCTCAATTCATTCGGCCGGTGGTCGTGAAAGAGATCGAGCAGAAGGTCAAAGATATTGGTGGTAATTTTGTCGATGATGAGACAATAGACGCAGTAATTCGTGGCTGGAGCAAGCACATGGATTCATTCCACATTGGGAGTGAATAATTTTCAAAACGTTTTACTTTACATCGTGCTTTGAGGAAGCCGCACGAGATAAATGCGAATCAACTACGTGGCATTTTGGATAATCCATCCAAGGGAATGCCTCGATTCGGGCTACGGTTTTATTTGTCCCGTTGCAGCTTTCAAATGGAAAGAGCCGCTTATTATGGGTCCCGCTCTGATCTGGAGGTTTCCCGATCGAATCAGTTTTACCGGTAGCGGCGAAAGTGAAATGACGTGTTTTCCGTAGCTACGAACTTCGACAACGACCTCCCAGAGCGCCTTAAGGACCTGGAGGTTTTAGAGCTCTTTGGTTCCTGCGATGATGCACCGGTAGGTCATGGAAGACCGCGTGTGGTCACGACGCCCGTTTCCTGGCGTCAATTGGAACGGCATGTTGGAGGATGCCGAAAGGCCGGCATGGGCTTCAACCTGCTGCTAAATCCTCTGTGCTTGAGCGGACTTGAGGAGAGCGTGGCGCTGGAAAAGCGAATCCGCCGCACCTTGGCCAGGGCGGCGGAGATGGGCATCACCGCCGTTACGGTTGCACACCCTTGGCTCGTGGAATTGGCCAAGGAAACACCGCTGCAAATCCGCATCAGCGTATTCGTCGGGATTTGTTCGATCGAACAGGCCCGTTTTTGGGAAGGTCTCGGTTGTCACGTACTGACCCTCGATACCCATGTGCTCTGCCGTGACCTGCCCCTTATCCGTAGCATTACCGACGCATGCCATGCTGAGGTTGAATTGCCGGTGAACATTGGCTGTCTCCTCCGCTGTCCGCTCGCTCGCACTCATGCCGCCCGGCTCTCGCATTCCTCTGTGCCAGGCGCTCAGCCACTAGACCCCTGCGTGCGGTGGTGTTTGGAGGAAAAGAGGAAGGACCCTGTGATGTTGCTCAGGTCCGATTTCATTCGTCCGGAGGATTTGGAGAGGTACCGGGGATTGGGAGTACGCCGGTTCAAGATCGTGGACCGATCCTGCTCTACCGAGGCTCTCGTGGAACGGGTGATCGCATACGCCAACAGGCGATGGGATGGCGACTTGCTGCGACTCCTAGGCCACAGTGGTCAGCCGCCGCGTCCACGTCGCCTTCCCGTGTTCGATGCGCTACGGCATCTTGGGCTCCGCCGTACCTTGCTTGCTCTGAAAGAGGCTCCCTCGCTGATGTCCCCCACGCTTCCATGGGTAATAAACAACAATGCTCTCGAAGGGCTTGTGCTTCCCCGAGGCTGCAATGCCACTAACTGCGATACATGCGGTCACTGTGCTGGTATCGCTGACCGTGCAATAAGTCGTCGGGCTGTCATGACGTGATGCAACAACCGCGGGCGCATGAGACTTGGCTCCGTCGGGAGGAGGATGTAGTTCTATCCGCGTCACTTGCCGGCTCAGCCCGGCATGCCGGTGAGGATGGCTTCCACCCGCGCGATCACCAGCTCCTTGCGCGTGCGGCGGGAGAAGTCCGCGTAGTCCTCGATCAGATCCTCGCGCCATTCGAGGTGGGTGCCGCTGAGGCCCAGGGCCTTGCCCCCAGCCTTGAGCCGGTCTTCCAGCACCGTGCGGGCATGGACCAGCCCTTCTTCCAGGGTGGCGAAGGCCTGCTTGCCCTGATGGTCGAACACCTCCACGCCCCCGCGCTTGACCGGCTCCACGGTGACGCTCTCGCGCAGCACGAACCGGGAGGTGATGGCCCCCACGGCGTTGGCCACCTCCCCGTGTTCCGGGATCAGCAGCCGCTCCCGCAGGGGGCCGGGCACCTCCCCGAACATCATGGGCGCCGCCGCCCCCACCAGCACCAGGGGCCGGCCGGGGTCGAGAGCCAGGGAGGCCGCCGCATCCCCGGGCGCCGCGAGCAGCATGTCCACCATCCGCTCCACCAGCGCATCCCCGGGGGGCGGAGGCGGGTCGAACGCGCCCAACAGCATCGCCAGCAGCCCCGTGGCCTGGCGCCGCACGGTCTCGTGCAGGGCAGCCTGGAAGGCGGGCTCCTTCATGTCCAGCATGCGGGCGTACAGCACCAGGGCATGGCGGGCGGCCTCCCCGTTAAACTCCGGGATGCCGCCGCCGGCGCAGAACAGGTCGGTGGGCGTGAGGGCGATGCGCACCAGCAGGCGCTGCCGCACCAGCTCGTCCACCTCCCGCCCCGCATGGGACACGCCGCTGTTTCGGGCCAGCTCCTTCAGGGTCAGCGGGCCTTCGGCAAGCTGCGCGGTCAGGGCGGCCTGATCGGCGCTCAATCCCTCGGGCATGCCGTTGGCCTGCCGGGAGGGGTCCAGCCCCACCAGTTCCAGCAGCTCCGGGTCGCCGAAGTGCCACTGGCCTGCCAGGGCCTCCTCCAGCCGCCGCAGGGAGAAGCCGCCGGTGTGCTCCGCCGCCCGGCAGATAGGCAGGGCGCGCCGGTTCTCGAAATAGAAGCGGTGCCGCCCCCCCAGCCGGAAGCGGCTGTCCCCGCCCAGCCCGAAGGTGGCGATGTCCAGCCCGTCCACGGCGATGAGGCGTTGATTGATGAGCATGCCCCCCTTTTTCAGGATGCCGCGGCCGTTCCGCACCCGCCCGATGTCCGTGGTGGTGCCTCCCACGTCAATCACCACGGCGGCGCTTTTCCCGGACAGAACGTAGCCGCCGTTGAGGGAGGCCGCGGGCCCGGAAAACAGGGTCTGCACCGGACGCCCCAGGGCCTCCCTTTCCTCCATCAGGGAGCCGTCTCCCTTCACGATGTACAGGGGGCAGGCGATGCCCAGGCCCGCCAGGTTGGCCTTCACCGCGCCCAGCCATTCCATGATCACCGGCAGCAGCCCCGCATTGAGCGCCGCGGCGCGGGCGCGCTGCAGGAAGTTGAGCTGATGGGTCAGCTCGCTGCCCAGCACCACCGGCTTGCCGAAGGCCGATTTCAGGATGGCCGCGATCTGCTGCTCGTGGGCCGGGCTGCGCGTGGAGGCATAGCCGGAGACGGCGAAGCTCTCCACCCGATCGGCCAGGGGCGCGACCTTGTCCAGCACCTCGCGCTCGGAGACGGGAAACACCTCCATCAGGTCGAAGGCGATCCAGCTGCGCAGCAGGGCCAGGTGCGGGTGAAAGTCCTTCGGAATGGAAATGTCCCCCGGTTCCACCACCAGGCAGGTGGGATGCACCTTGTTTTCCGCCACCGTGTTGGTGGCCAGGGTGGTGGACAGGCAGACCCGGCTCAGGCTTCCCGTCTCGCCCTCGCTCAGCCCCAGGGCGGCAAAGGCCGCGGCGATGCAAAGGGTGTAGTCGCCGTGGGTGGTGGGCGTCTTGGCCTTGCGCAGGATGGCGTCCCGCCCCAGGTCGAACAGCACGATGTCGGTGAACGTGCCCCCGGTGTCAATGCCGATGCCCAGCTTGTTTGCCGATTTCTTCATAAATACCGGCCAAGAATTCTG
>CBDUSX010000135.1:0-7337 GCA_965369935.1 uncultured bacterium | reverse complement strand
TCCCAAGAGAATCCGGGCGGCCCAATCCAAACGAGTCCCGGCGGCCCTCGCCGCCAACCCAAGAGTATCCGAGCGGCCCCACGAACTCAACCGGGACACTTCCCCGCTCTAACGCTGATACCTCACGCAAAGGCGCAAAGACGCGAAGGGGTCAGGCTGGGGGTGATCCCGAAATAGGCGGGCAGCGTTTCGGCCACCCATACCATCAAAATCAGCGCCCGTGCATTTCCCTCGCAACGTTGCGCCGGTCCATATTATTTCAGCCGTGGCAGGGAAGGGTGCCATGGACAAGCTGTGCTTGTCCGTGCCTTTCGCGCTTCTTCCCACACACGGACAAAACGAGTTTGTCCATGCCACCCAGACCATCATAATCCACGTCCGTAGGGGCGCTTCGCGAAGCGCCCGCGGCAAAATCAGCGCCCGTGCATTTCCCTCGCGGCGTTGCGCCGGCCCATAAATCCGGGGCGGAGCCGAATTGGCGCTTTTCATCCCCGGCCAATTGTATTATCCAGAGGGGTTCACGGAGTATGAAGGGGTGATTCGAGGGGTTGGCGAAGGAGAACCAATGGCGACAGGCAAAATCCAATATCCCAGGACGGTGGGGAGGCTGATGCAAAAGCCCCGCGCGCGCACGGCCGGGCCGAGCGACAGCGTCGTGTACACCCTGAACCGGCGCAGCAGCACCAGCCGTAAATTTCATTCGGTGCGGAACATCCTGTTCACCGTCAAGCCTCTGGCGGAAAACCGGTTTCAGATTCTGGTGGGCAGGGAGTTTTTCGGCGAGGCCCATTCCATAGAGGACATAAGCATCACCCTGATCCGGGCCTTCGACCGGGAATGCATCAAGGCGGGCATCGTCTCCGCCACCGCCCGGCAGCCCGGCCCGCCGGACGAGATGGCCATGTTCCGGAAAACCCGCTACGAAAGCACCCGGTAGCGAAAGCAGCCGGTGCTGTGGTCGTTGACCATGCCGGTGGCCTGCATGTGGGCGTAACAGATGGTGGAGCCCACGAACTTGAAGCCGCGCTTGATCAGATCCTTGCTCAGGGCGTCGGATTCCGGGGTCGTGGCGGGGATCTGGGCGTCGGAAGTCCAGGCGTTGACGATGGGCCGGCCCTCCACGAATTGCCACACGTAGTCGTCGAAGCTGCCGAATTCGCGCTGAATTTCCATGAAGCAGCGGGCGTTGCTCACCGCGCTCCTCACCTTGAGCCGGTTGCGGATGATCCCCGGGTCCTTGAGCAGCGCCTCGATCTTGCGCTCGCTAAAGGCGGCGACCTTCTTCACGTCGAACCCGGCGAAGGCGCGGCGGTAATTCTCCCGCTTCTTCAGCACGGTCAGCCAGCTCAACCCCGCCTGGGCGCCTTCCAGCAGCACGAATTCGAACAACACGCGGTCCTCGTGCACCGGCACGCCCCACTCCTCGTCGTGGTAGGCCACATAGAGCGGATCGTCCCCCACCCAGCCGCAGCGGATTTTGCCGTCGTTCATCGCTTTCGCCCTGCATTGTCTTACCAGCCCGCGCGCCGCGGCGCGGGATTTCCCTAGACCCACGATCCTTGTGGCATGGACGCCCGGGAGAGCGCAAATTTTTAGCACTGGCGCCCGGACGCGCAAATATCTATAAAGAATTTTAAAAGATGCCGCTACCCAGTCAGTCGGGGGGCTATGCTCAAGCGCCGACGGGGGGCGGGCGGTTCATCCGGGCGAGAGGAACTATCTTGGATTACACGGTTGACGGGTTCAGGCAATTTGGCGCCGAGTGCCGGCGGACGCTTTGGGAAAAGCGGGAGTTTTCTTCCTTCGTTCCCGGCAACCTCCTGTTGACGCCCCTGCGGCTGTTTCTGCTGACGACCTACCAATTCAACACCAATCAGTTGCGCACCCACGCCTCGGGGCTGAGCTTTTACCTGCTGCTGTCCCTGGTGCCCCTGCTGGCCTTCGCCTTTCTGATCAGTAAGATGCTCAAGCTGCCCGAAATGCTGAAGGAGAGGCTGCTGGAACTGGTCACGGCGGGCAATATGTCCGTGGTGGAAAAGATCAGCGAGTATGCGGACAACGCGCAAAACACCGCCCTGGGCAGCGTGGGGGTGCTGACCCTGTTCGCCATCGGCTTTCTGCTGCTGCAGCGGGTAAAGGGCTCGCTCAACCTGATCTGGCGGGTGGAACGGTGGCCCGGGCTGGGCCCGCGCCTCATCGAATACGTGACGGTGATGGCGGTCACGCCGGTGATGCTGGTGGGCAGCTTCAGCGTTTCCACCTTCGTGACCGGCGTCGGAATTGCGGAAAAGACCCCGGACTGGTTTCCCGCCGACCAGGCGGCCGTGGTGCTGGCCGGATTGTCCGGATACCTGGTCTTTCTGCTGATCATCCTTTATGTCTACTGGTTTCTTCCCGACACGCGGGTCAGGCTGGGCCCCGCGTTACTGGGGGCGCTGGTGGGCGCGACGGCGATGTGGGTGGTGCAGAAGTTCTACATCGTGGTGATGATCCAGGTCGCCAACTACAACTTGATCTATGGCACCCTGGCCATCCTGCCCCTGCTGGCGGTGTGGTTTTACCTGGCCTGGCTGTTGTTCCTGTTCGGCGCCCAGCTTTCGCGGGTGACGCAGTATTATCCCATGTACCTGGAGCGCCGCCGGTCCGCCGCGCGGGGTTACAACACCCTGCCCTACGTGGTGTTGCTGGTGCTGAGCGCCCTCCTGCGGCGCTACCGCCACAGCGGGCAGGCGGTGCGGATGAGGGCCTTGCGCGCGGAGACCGGCCTGCCCCTGGGCACGGTGGAGGATGCGGTGAACAGGATGGCCGCGGCCCGCCTGATCGTGGATTTGCACGACGATCCGGGCAGCTACGTGCCGCGGGACATACACGAGACCACGACCGCCGCCGACGTGCTGCACCGGATGGAACTGATGCCCGGATTCGCCGAGCCGGCCCTGCGGCGGGCGAACGAGGGCAAGGAGTTGGCCAAGGCTTTCCGGGAGGCGAACCTGGCCATGGCCCGGCCCCTGAAACGGCTCAGCCTGTCCCGCCTTGCGGAGCGGGATGAGTCCGAGCAGGAAGATAAAAGGGAAGCAGGACAACCCGAACGGCGAAGGCGGCTGGTCGAGACCGGGTAGACCCGGTTGCACGCCCAGGCTCTGTCTGAGCGTAAGGGTTTGCCGACCGTATCCGGCGGCGGAGGACTCCGCACCCTTCGAAACGCGCGCTTCGCGCGCTCCTCAGCAACGCGGAGCTCTTAAGTATCAGAACCTTAGAAAAGCCGCATCCGGGGGAAGCGGAGCGAGACTCGCAGCGTTGCACAGTCCCGCCCCCCTTACCGGCGGGAGTTGGCCGTCAGGCCAATTCCCGCAACTGTCCGGGGTCCAGGGGCCGTCGGCCCCTGGTGGGGGCGTGGGGGTAAAGCCCCCACCGCATACAGGAAGTATTCAGCTAGCGCGGTGATTTGGTCGAGACGCGGGCGTTGTTGCGGAAAAAGCGGATGGGCCCGGCGTCGCTGCCCACGTAGAGGTCCAGGTCGCCGTCGCCGTCCAGATCGGCCAGGGCGGGGTGGGAACCCAGGGGCATTTTCAGCCCTTCCAGGAAGGATTTGTTGACCCGCCAGCCCGGAGCATCGGCCGCGCCCCCGTTGGCCGAAACCAGCACGGTGATCCGGCCCCGGTCCGAGCCCACCAGCAGCACCGGATTTTCCTTGTCCACCAGCCCCCCTATGCCGGGGCTGGAATTGACCCCCACGTCCACCCCCATATAGCGCCGGTTGTGCAGCTTGAAGCGCAGGCCGGGGCCCGGCAGGCGGCGATAAAACGACAGGTGTCCCCGCAGGGAGCCCACCAGCAGATCGGCCCGGCCGTCCCCGTCCAGATCGGTGAAGGCGGGCACGGCATTGTTGCCCGTACGCACCCGGCCGAAGACCCGCGGGCGGTGGCGCCATTTGGGTCTGCCCTTGCCCGCCGTGTTCTCCCAGTAGTACACCCGTCCCTTTTCCGTGCCCACCGCGAGGTCCTGGTCTCCGTCGCCGTCCACGTCGTACACCACGGGCGTGGCGTTGTGGCCGTGGCGGTAGCCCGCATAGGACTCGGTGATTTTCTGCCATCTCGGCGCGCCCCGGCCGCCCACGTTGCGGTAGAGCAGCAGGTGCCCGGCCCGGTTGCCCACGATCAGGTCGGCCCGGCCATCGGCATTGACGTCCATGAACGCCGGGCGGGAGCTGCGGCCCGGGGCCAGCCGGGTGATCTCGCCCCGCCCCGGCTCGAAGACCGGGTCCATGGCATGGGCCACCAACTCTGTTTCAGGCAGCGCGGGCGGTTTTTCCCGCTCGCCGCTCTCTCCACCGGGAGGGGGCGAGGTGGGGCTTGTCAACACAAGGCGGCTGCCCGGCGGAGGCACGATGTTGCCCCCGGGCGGGCGGGGTTGCGCGGCCACGGTGCGCGGGCGCCGCGAGCCCTCGTAACGCCAGAAGGAAAGGGTGCCGTCGCCCCCGCCCAGCAGCAGGTCCACCCGGCCGTCCCCGGTGAGGTCCACAAAGTGCGGGGCGCTGTGAGAGCGCGAGGCCAGCACCTGCCAGGGGACGGGCTGGGCCTGATAACCCTGCGGGGCCACCACCTTGAGGGCCGGGTTGCGCACCGCGGAGACCAGGCGGCCCGAGCGGCCGCCGACCACCAGTTCCGGCGGCGCCTTGGGATCGAAGGTGAAAAAGGTGGGTGTGGCGGCGCCGTCCACCTTAATTCCGGAAAACCCGATGGACTGCAGGGTCAGCTGCGCCTGCTTCGGCGTGCCCCCGTTCAGGTAATAGACCACGTTGCCGAGGCTGTTTCCGACCAGCAGGTCCAGGTCGCCGTCGCCGTCCAGGTCGTAAAAGACGGGCGAGCTCATGGCGCCAACGTCTATCTGCGCATAGAACAGATCGGTGATTTTCCAGCGCGGTTTCTTGCGGGTGCCGGAATTCTGGATGAATTCCAGCCGGCCGGCGCGGCCGCCCACCACCAGGTCCAGGTCCTTGTCGCCGTCCAGATCGGCCAGGACGGGGGCGCTGAAGCTCCGCTGAGGGGTGGGCAGCAGGGGGCCGCCGGTGCTGCGCAGGACGACCTTGCCCTTGCGCCCCCGGTTTTCATAGATCAGCAGCCTGCCGCCGCGGGTGCCGATGACAAGGTCCGGGCGGCCATCGCCGTTCAGGTCTCCGGAGGCCGTGTGCAGCCGCGACTGAAACTGCCCCAGGCGCACGATCCGCAGCAGGTTCCTGTCTTGCAGCCACAGATCGCCGCCGCCGTCGGCGGGGCGGTTGAGATAATAGGCAATGCGGTCTCCGTCCCCGGCCAGCAGCAGGTCCGGGCGGCCGTCGCCATTTACGTCCCGGAACAGGGGCGCCGCATATCCGCCGCCGTCCAGAATCTTGAACCGGGAAGCGGCAAGCTCCCAACTGCCGTTGCGGGAATTTCCGATGTTGCGGTAGTAGGCGATCTTGCCGTCGCTCTTGCCCACCATCAGGTCCAGGTCGCCGTCGGCGTCCCAGTCCACCCAGGCGGGCACCGCATCGTCCTCCGGATCGAGCCGGCCCAGCCGCTGCGCGGGGCGCAGGCAGTCGGGCAGCACGGGCTTGGGCTGCACGCAAAACCGGGACAAGGCCCGCGAACCCTGGTTGACGAGCAGGTAAAAGACACCTTCCGCGTTGCCCAGGGCCAGATCGGGCAGGGCGTCGCGGTTGACGTCGCCGAAGCGCGGCACCAGGTTGCGTCCGAAATCGGCCCCCAGAAAATTCGGGTTTTCCATCCGGAAGGAGGGCAGGTAGCGGTTGCCCGTGTTGCGGAAGAAGTGCAGTTTGCCCCCGGCGGAGCCCACGAATAAATCGAGATCGTCGTCGCCGTCAATGTCCGCCAGCGCCGGCGCCGCGTTGCCTCCGACGTTGATGACGCGCCTTGAGCCGGGGTCCGCGCGGGGTGCGCCGGCTTGCGCGGCCGGCAAGCCCTCGCTGATCAGCCGCCAGCGGGGGGCCTTGGGGGAGCCCCTGTTTTCAAAGTAGAGCACCCGGCCCTTGGCGACGCCCACCAGCAGGTCCAGATCGCCGTCGCCGTCCAGATCGCCCAGGGCCGGCTTGGCGCGCTCGAAGCCCCCGCCAAACAGCAGCCGCTGCTTGCCGTCCAGTTCCCCGTAGTAAATGCGCGTCCAGGTATGGACGATCCCCACCTGGCTTTGCTGGGCCCATGCCGCGGCGGCGGGAAGGAGCAGACACAGGGAAAGCAAGGCCCCGGCCAGCAGGCGGCACGGCAATTTCAGGGCTGGGCGGGCAATCCGGCGGACAGCATCCGCGGTGGCGGAAGCGCACATGAACCTATCTCCGAAAGCTTTTCGAAACCGGCTATACCGGCAGGTGACATGCAGCTTGGGTACCAAAGAACGGGGGCTTTAGGGTTTTGCAACCCGGCTTGAAATCCGGGCGGACGGAAAGGAGGCCGAACGGGAGGATCAGGCCTCTTCCTTTGCCATGGATTCGCCCGCGTTGATGGAAGTGACGGCTTTGTCAACCGACTCGAAGATCGGAATCATGGTGGCCAGTTGGGAGGCCTGGGGCGTGCACAGCAATTGCGAAGAGGAGGAAGCCATGATGATGACTCCGCCCTCATAGCGAATTTCCTCATCGATCTTAATCAGCTGTGAAAAAAACCCTTCGTCCATTTCGTCAACCTTGGAAAAATCCATCACGAAATGACGCACGGACTCGTCCAGTTGATCCTGAACGGATTTCATCATCTCCTCATTGTCGAGGGCGGTCAGGCGCTCCGGAAACTTGAAGATGGCGATTTCCGGGTCTTCCCGCTTGACCGAGGTGGCGATGCGCCGGGCATTCGCATCGAAGCGCTTTTCCATTTCCAGCACCTCTTCCAGCAACTGTGAGGAAACCTTGGTAAAGCTGACGCCGATGCGGAACTTGTCCTTTTTCCGTTCCACCTTCTCGCAGGAGCGCACACGGGATTCCACGGAAAGGTTTCCCTTGAACAGCACCAGGTCCAACGTGCTCTCCAATTCCAGGGCCAGGCTGCTCTTGAAGGCCATGCCCCCCGCGGAGAGGTTGACAAGCTCGATGCTCAGTCTTTGTTGAATGAGGGCTTCCCCGCTGTGTTCGAAATTGATGCGCGGGTGTTCCCTCCGTTCGGCTTCGCTCATGGTTCGGCTTTCAATTGGAACTTCCAGGTACGCACCGCCGTACCACCGGACCCATGTCCCCTCTTCCTATCTCCAAAAATTTTGCGGAAATTTCAAGTTTTTTCCGCTGCTTCCCGAGGATAGCACCCCGCGGGTTGCGCCTCGCTTTGCGCAGGACGATTCCCGATCCCGCCGCTGAA
>CBDUSX010000134.1:0-7347 GCA_965369935.1 uncultured bacterium | reverse complement strand
GGCGCGACCCGGCGCGACCCGAAAGCCGGTGCAGCCCCTGGCAGGCCACCCCCCATAGGGCCGGCTCCGGCCCGGGAATGTGCCGGAAACGCCACACATTGAATTCACCGGAACCCTACGCCCTGATGAAAATCAAAAACGTTCTCTGTATCGGCGCGGGCTTCGTGGGCGGCCCCACCATGGCCGTGATGGCCGACAACTGCCCCGGCATCACCTTCACCGTGGTGGACACCAACGCCCAGCGCATCAAGCAATGGAACTCGAAGCACCTGCCGGTGTTCGAGCCAGGGCTGGACGAGGTGGTGTCCCGCGCCCGGGGGCGCAACCTGTTTTTCAAGGAGGCTTCCGGCAAGGCCATCGCGGCGGCCGATATGATCTTCGTCAGCGTGAACACCCCCACCAAGGACTACGGAGAGGGGGAGGGCATGGCGGCGGACCTCCAGTTTTGGGAGAAATGCGCGCGTGAGATCCTTGCCTCCGCCAGGGACAACACCATCGTGGTGGAGAAGAGCACCGTGCCTGTCCGCACGGCGGAGACGATCTCGAGCATTCTGCATGCCAATGACGACGGGCGGCGCTTCCAAGTCCTGTCCAACCCTGAGTTTTTGGCGGAGGGCACGGCCGTCCGGGACCTGAAATCCCCGGACCGCATTCTGATCGGCTGTGAGCCCACTCCGGAAGGCCGGGCGGCCGGCGCGGCGTTGTTCGAAATCTACCGCCACTGGGTGCCCGAGAAGAAAATTCTCATGTCCAGCGTATGGAGCGCGGAGCTTTCCAAGCTGGCCGCCAACGCCATGCTGGCCCAGCGCGTGTCCTCCATCAACTCCATTTCAGCCATCTGCGAGCACACCATGGCGGACATCGGCGAGATCAGCCAGGCCGTCGGGATGGATTCGCGCATCGGGAACAGGTTCCTGGATGCGGGGGTGGGCTTCGGCGGCTCCTGCTTCCGCAAGGACATCCTCAATCTGGCCTACATCTGCGGCCAGTACGGTCTGGGAGAGGTGGCGGCCTACTGGAAATCCGTGGTGGATTTGAACGACTATCAGATCGCCCGTTTCGCCCGCATGGTGGTGGAAAAGCAATTCAACACCGTCGCGGACAAGAAAGTCGCCATCTTCGGCTTCGCCTTCAAGCCGGGCACCAACGACACCCGCGACTCGCCGGCCCTGCAGGTGTGCCTGCATCTGCTGGAAGAGCAGGCCGAGTTGCACATCACCGACCCACAGGCCCTGGAGCAGGCTCGCCTGGACCTGCAGGGAATTCCCGGTAAGATGGAATTCCACAAGGACCCCTACAAGGCCGCGGCGGGCGCCCACGCCATCGTGGTGCTGACCCACTGGCCCGAGTTCCTGGAGTTGGATTACGCGGCCATTCTGGCCACCATGGAATCCCCGGCGTTCTTTTTCGACGGAAGGCGCCAGTTCGACACGGAAGAACTCTACCGCATCGGCTTCAACGTCTACCCCATCGGGCAGAGCCCGCGTACGCGCTTCTGAGCACACGTCCGTGAGCCTCCCGCGCCTCCACGGCGCGGCCCAATCCGCTGCCGTACGGCGGCATTGCGCTCAGGGAGATTTGGATCCGGCGAGCCGGGCCTCGAAGTAGGGGATGGTTTTCTTCAGGCCCTCTTCCAGCGGGACGGAGGGGCTCCAGCCGAGTTTGTCCCTGGCCAGGGAGATGTCCGGGTCGCGCTGGGCTGGGTCGTCCTCCACCGCCGGCATGAATTTCAGTTCGGAACGCGAGCCGGTGAGGGTCTTGATCAGCTTCGCCAGTTCCACCACGGGCAGGTCCCCCGGATTGCCCAGGTTCACCGGCCCGGTGAAGTTGTCGCAGTCCATCATGCGTAAAATGCCCTCCACCAGATCGCTCACGTAGCAGAAGGCACGGGTCTGGCCGCCCTCGCCATAGATCGTGATGGGCTCGTTGCGCAGGGCCTGAATGATGAAATTGCTCACCACCCGCCCGTCCTCCAGGTTCATGCGCGGCCCATAGGTGTTGAAGATGCGCACGATCCGCACGTCCACCCCGTTCTGGCGGTGGTAGTCCATCAGGAGGGTCTCTGCTATTCGTTTTCCTTCGTCATAACAGCTTCTTACCCCGATCGGATTGACGTTCCCCCAATAGGTCTCGCGCTGGGGATGTTCCAGGGGGTCCCCATACACCTCCGAGGTGGAGGCCTGGAGAATCCTAGCGTTCAGCCGCTTGGCCATGCCGAGCATGTTCACGATGCCCAGCACGCTGGTCTTGACGGTCTTGATGGGATTGTACTGATAATGGATCGGCGAGGCCGGGCAGGCCAGGTTGTAGATGCGGTCCACCTCCAGGTAGATCGGGTGGATAATGTCGTGGCGCAAGGACTCGAAACGTGGATGGTCCGCCAGTTGCGCGATGTTTTCCTTGCGGCCCGTGAAGTAATTGTCCAGGCAGATCACCTCGTGCCCGTCCTCCAGCAGCCGCTCGCACAGAAAGGAGCCGATAAATCCCGCCCCTCCGGTCACCAAGATGCGATTCATGGCCCTCGCTTCCCGCTAAGATAGTATATCCGTGGCCGCCGCCCGCGGAATTATCGTCTGCCGCCATCCCCGGCCATGGCAGCCGGTATTGGGGAAATTCAAGAATGAGACCCCGCGCGCCGCCTCGTACAATTCATTTCCAGAAATTCGAATTCACGCTACATTTAGAACTCGAAATCCCGGTTCCCCCACATCGGGCAGCCGGGGCGGGCCGGAAAGTAACTCATAAGGGGCGCTGCCGGAATTCTGAACGCCGGCCCGAGCAAAATTCCACCACGCGGGGCCAATCCATGGCGCGCACGCAGGGCTTGCAGGCGCCGCAGGTACAGATCTTCCATACCTCATAACGGCTCCATCCTGATAACGGAATTGGCAAGCTGTAAAATCGTTCCAGAGAGCAGCGGGAATGGCAAGATTGACATCATGGCTCCGCAAGTACCTCGCTCCCAGTCTCCACGATGCGGCGTGGGTGCCGATCTCCGTTTTTCTGGCCTATTGGTTGCGGTTCAATCTCGCTCCCATTCCCCCTGAAAACCAGCAGGCGATGGTGGGAATGGCCGTGGTCGGGTTGATCGTTCACGCGCCGCTGTTCTCCTACTTGGGTTTGTCCCGAATCGTGTGGCGATTCGTATCCCTGCCGGACGCCATCAGGATCATCAAGGCCGCCGCGCTCGGCGTGCCCGCCGTGGGGCTGGTGTTGTTCATCCTGCAAATGACAAGCGGCGTGCCACGCTCGGTATTTTTCCTGTATCCCGTGATCCTGCTGCTCGGCCTGACCATACCTCGTGTCCTGTTGCGGATCATGATAGGCCGTCACACGGGCATCCCCACCGGGGCCCGGCACCGCATGCTGGTCGTGGGCACGGGCGGGCAGGCCGAGCAGGGTCTTCGCAACATTCTCCAGAACACGCGCTACGATCCGGTGGGGCTGGTCGCCGAGTCGCCGGACATGGGCGGCCGGGAGATTCACGGCGTCAGGGTGCTGGGCGGCATATCGGATATTCCGGAACTGGTGAGAGCCCTGGAGGTGGAAACCGTCGTGCTGGCCATGGAGGCGAAGGGCCACCAATTCGTCAGCGAGATCATCCGGTATTGCGCGGAGGCCGGCGTGCAGTGCCGCGTCATCTCCAGAGGCGGGCAAGGCGGCGGTGAATGGGACGCTGGTGAATGGACCCTGCGCCCCGTCACCCTCGAGGACCTTCTGTTTCGCAATCCGGTGGCCTTCGAATCCTCTTCCGTGACGGATTTCCTGCGGGGCAAAGCCGTGCTCGTTACCGGCGGCGGAGGCTCGATCGGCTACGAGTTGTGCACGCAGCTTGCGGCCAACGACGTGGGCAAGCTGCTGGTGCTGGACAACAATGAGTACAATCTGTATCAGGCCGAACACGACCTGAAGCAGAGCTTTCCGAACGCGTCCATCGCCGTATGTCTTGGGGACGTGGGGGATTCCCGCGCGATGGAAAGGTTGTTCGATCTGCACAGCCCGGAAGTGGTATTTCACGCCGCAGCATACAAGCACGTCCCGCTGCTGGAACTGAATCCGATCCCCGGCGTCATCAACAACGTCTTCGGAACCAAGACCATCGCCGAAACCGCGGACAAAAAGGGCTGCTCGCACTTCGTGCTGATTTCCACGGACAAGGCGGTCCATCCCACCAACCTGATGGGGGCCACCAAGCGCATCGCCGAAATTTTCGTCCAGTGCTTCAACGAGCGCTCCCGCACGCGATTCATCACCACGCGCTTCGGCAACGTGCTCGGCTCCACGGGCTCGGTGATTCCTCTGTTCGAACAGCAAATTGCGCAAGGAGGGCCGGTCACCATCACCCATCCCGAAGTCACGCGCTTTTTCATGACCATTCCCGAGGCGGTAAGCCTGATCCTCGCCGCGGGTTCGATCGGGGAAGGCGGCGAAGTATTCGTGCTGGATATGGGCGAGCCGGTGAAAATTCTGGATATCGCCGAAAAATTGATCCGCCTCAAGGAGCTGGAGCCCGAACGGGACATCCCCATCGTCTATATCGGGCTGAGACCCGGCGAAAAACTTTATGAGGATTTGTTCCACAGCTGGGAGAACGTCGTGGGCACCGCCCACCCACAACTGATGGTTGCCGATTCCCAGCACAGCCGCTATAGCTGGGATCGCGTGACGGAGGGAATTTCCGCGCTGGAGGCGGCGACACAGGGCGGAGACCTGGCCGCACTGATCAACCAAATGAGAATCCTGGTTCCGGAATACAAGGCGGCGCTGCCCCATCCCCCGGAAGCGAGACGCAAGGCGCACCTCAGCGTGGTGGAGTGACCGCTACGGCAATCTCAGGCCGAAAGGCCAACTCTTCAGCAGACTCCGCTTCCGAACGGCGGCTCTTCCCTTTGGGGGCAACCCGCGCCACATCACCCGCCCGCCCGCGGCGCAGCCGGAGACACAGCGCCTTCATGGACACAGTGCAGGAGCGTATGGCGAGCAAGAATCCATTGGATGCGGCAATATTTCTCACCACCCCTCTGCGTTGGACGACGCTGCTGAAAAGGGAAACCTGGATCGCGCTGTTTACCTACCTGCTCTTCGCCGCAAGCACCTTTTCCATTTCGGCGATTGAACTCTCCGTCGTGGCTTTGTACGCGCTGGTCTTCTATCATGTCCTGAGGGGCCACCGCGAATTTCCCTTGCCCGGCTGGCTGCTTGCGCCGTTCCTGATCTGGATTGCGGTGGCGGTTCTTTCCGCGCTGGTCAACCCCGACCCCCTGGACACCCTCGCCAACCTGCGGCACCAGTACCGCATCCTGCTGCCGTTCGCTCTGGTGCTCGCCCTGCAGCACGTGAAGATCGAACGGCTGCTGAAAGTGTACCTCCTGTTTATCTGCCTCTCGGCCGTCTATGCATTCGCCCAGGTGGGATTTGCGGTGGATTTGTTTCGGCCGGAAGGCAGAATTCCCTTCGCTGCGGCAGCCAACCTCGAGTCGGGCCGGATACTCTACCGGGCGCGCGGCAATTTCGCCGGCACCAACGCTTTCGGATTCCTGATGATGATGAGCGGCCTGTTGTTCGCCGGGCTGGCCGCTTCGCGGCTCCCTCAGAGTAGGCGCGTATGGGGACTGGGGGCGCTCCTCGCCGCGAGTGGGCTGTTGGCTTCCGTCAGCCGCGCGGCCTGGTCGGGGGCGGTGCTGGGGCTGCTCGTCCTGGCCATGCGCCTGCCGCGCCGCTGGGCGGTAGCCGTCATTTCCTCCGCGGTGGTGCTGGGGATGCTCTTGATTGTGGTCATAAATTCAGGCTGGGCCGAGAGGGAGGCTTCTTTTATCTCCCGGATTCCCCTCGTGGGCCGGCTCGCCGCGTCGAAGCTGTCGCAGGATCCGGCGCAAGTACGATTCGTGCTGTGGAATGCGAGCATCCGCAGCATCGGGGAAAAGCCCTTGCTGGGCGCAGGTTTCATGAACCGCGAGGCGATGCTGAGAAATCTCCGGCCACCTGAGCATTTGCGCTCGATCTTTCCGATCAGGGCCGTTGGGGACGACCCGCACAACATCTACCTGCAGGTCGCCTTTTATTTCGGATTGCTGGGGCTGGCCGCCTTCCTTGCCATTTGGAGCGCGGTATTCGCATGGAACATCGCCTCCATCCGGCGGGCGGGCGCCGGGTTCCCGATGGAAAAGGCGATCCTGTGGGGCACCACGGCGGGCCTGATCGGAGCACTGATGGATGGGATGTTTCACGATAATTTCTTTGGCGCCGTTGCGAACACCACCATCCTGATTTACATGGGGCTGTCATTTTTTGCGGGACTGCGAATCCGGGGGCGCATCGCTCCCGATCGTTCCAGCGATTGAGATGGCAAAAAATGAAAAGACTCTCCGGCGAGCATTCAGCGCGACATAACTCTCCCCATCCCGGCTTTTCCCGCCCATGAACACGACGGACGATCACAGCGCGAAATTCCAGTCAGCCGTTACGTATACGGACGTGACGGAACTGGCCGGGGACGAGGTGACCCGGGAGCAGGTGGAACGCCACGCGCACAGGTATTATTGGGCTGAAGCGTATTGTGGAGACAAGGACGTGCTCGAAGCCGCCTGCGGCAATGGCCAGGGGTTGGGCTATCTTGCCGGCAAGGCCGGCAGCATCACGGCCGGCGACATTTCTCCCGAGTTGCTGGCACGGGCCCGCTCCCATTACGGAGCGCGCATCGCCCTGCAGCGGCTCGATGCACACAGACTGCCCTTTGCGGACAGCTCCCTGGACGTGGTGATCCTGTTCGAGGCCATTTACTACCTCGCCTCCCCGGAGCGATTCGTGGAAGAATGCCGCCGCGTGCTGCGCCCGGGAGGACTCGTGCTGATCGCCACGGCCAACAAGGACCTGTTTGACTTCAACCCAAGCCCCTATGCCAGCCGTTACCTGGGCACGGTGGAATTGAACGAGCTGTTCCGGAGCCATGGCTTTGGGGTGGAGTTGTTCGGCTACCTGCCTGTCAACGAGCTCCCGTTACGGCAGCGCGTGGCGCGGCCGGTGAAGAAATTGGCGGTGCTGCTGCGCATGATGCCCCTCACCATGGCCGGCAAGAAATTCCTGAAGCGGATCGTGTTCGGCTCCCTGGTGGAAATGCCGCCGGAAATCAAGGATGACATGATCGCTTACCAACCGCCCGCCCCCCTGGACGGCAGCGTCCCGGACCGGCGGCACAAGGTCATTTACTGTGCCGCCAGGGTGACAAGCCAGACCCCGCCCACAACTTCCCGGAAGCCGCCCGCCGGCTGATTCCGGGGCGGCCTGTTCTTGTCGGCCCGTTGCCGGATATGTTACTCATAGGTGGAGAAACTACCGTGGCGGCTTTCG
>CBDUSX010000133.1:0-7364 GCA_965369935.1 uncultured bacterium | reverse complement strand
TAGAAAGAAGCCGCGCAAGGCGATTGCCGCCGGCTCTGATATTCCCCGCCCCGGCCCCAGCCCGTCCACTCTGTTATTCCCGGCCCCAACCCGCCCACACTGTTACCCAATTTTGCGAAAAACGCCACACCCGCGCCTCGCCCGCCGCGCGGGAATGGCCTGCAAGCGGGCGGCAAACTTGCTTCATTGGCCCCTATCCGGTAAGATCATCTGTTATTTATCCGGTAGATTCCCATTGCATGGCGTGTCCGTTCAGCGAACCGCGGATTGCAACTTGACCCGTGTGGCCGTGTCTGCGTTGTTTTGCTAATGTCGTTTTACCGATGCCGTTTTAATAAATAACTTCTCCAAGGCCGGTTTAAGTTCAATTTGAGGCCAGGCGTGCCATGAAGACCATCCTGCAAGCTCCGCTGACCATTTACTCGTCCATCAGGTCCCTGCTCAGGTTCAGGACGGAGCCGGAACCCCCGCGGGAAAGCCTGCGCAGCAGGGGCGAAGGGCTGGCCAAGCTGCACGAGTACCAGCATCAGGTCATCGTCGGGCTGTTCAAGATCAACATCGCCGGCCTGTTCGCATTCCTGCTGATCGTCCTGAGCTTCACCCTGTTCACCCTGTCCGATCCCCGCTCGCCCAAATGGATCGGGGTGATGATGATCTCGGTGGGCGTGCTGCTGTTGCTGGGCTGTTGCCGCACGGTAAGAGAATTCGTTATGTACAGGAAGAATTACACCGAGTTGATGGAGCAACTGCAATCCAAGCTGCGCGATTATTTCCAGCGCACCCAGTCCGGCGAAGCGCGCGAGGAAAGCAGGAGCCCGGAATCGCGGGTGCTGGACGTGCTGAAGCCCAGGGAACACAAGGGTTGGGACTGCAAAAATTGCGAAAACTGCCGGAAAACCATTGAGCTGTTGGCCGCCGTATGCCAGCACTGCGGTCATGAGCAGGAGGACACCCTCCAGAACTGACCCCGCCCCATGGCTTACCTCCTTCACCAGTTCGACTTCAATCTTCCGGAATCCCTGATTGCGCAACAGCCGCTGCCGGAGCGGGAAGGCTCCCGCCTGATGGTGTTGCGGCGGGGGGAGGATTCCGTGGCCCATCACGCGTTTCACGAGCTTCCCGGCCTGCTGCCCGCCAACGCCCTGCTGGTGCTCAACAACACCCGGGTGCTGCCCCGGCGGCTGGAAGGCGCTCTGCCCGGCGGCGCCAGGGTGGAGGCCCTGCTGTTGGAGGAGCAGGCCGGCGGGCTGTGGCGCGCCATGGTCAGGAAAGCCCGCCGCGTCAAGACGGGCATGCAGGTGGACTTCGCTCAGGGCCGCCTCGCCGCCGAGGCGGTGCGGCGCACGGAAAGCGGGGAATGGCTGTTCCGCTTCCAGGAGCCGGCCACCGTGGCCGAACGGCTGGAGCGCTTCGGGCTGGCGCCCCTGCCGCCTTACATCCACCGGAGAGAGCATTCCCCGCGGCAGGAGGCATTGGACAGGCAGGCCTACCAGACCTGCTACGCCCGCGTGCCGGGCGCCATCGCCGCCCCCACGGCCGGCCTGCACTTCTCCCCGCGGGTGCTCACCGAGGTGCGGGCGCGGGGCATTGAGGTGGCGGAGGTGACCCTGCACGTGGGAGCGGGCACCTTCAGCCCGGTGAAGACGGAAAACCCCGAGTTGCATGAAATGCACCGGGAGTGGTACGGGCTTGACGAGAAGGCGGCAAAGCGGATCGTCAAGGCCAGGGAAGAGGGGCAGCCCGTGATCGCTGTGGGCACGACCACCGTGCGGGCCCTGGAAAGCTGGGCCGATGCCGGGCGGCCGGCGGGGCAGCGGGGATGGGCGGAGTTGTTTATCCGCCCGCCGTATGCCTTTCAGGTGGTGGACGGCATGCTGACCAATTTCCACCAGCCCCGCAGCACGCTGCTGATGCTGGTGGCGGCCTTTCACGGCCTCGATCCTCTGCTGCGGGCGTACGGGGAGGCGGTGCGCGAGCAATACCGGTTCTTCAGCTACGGCGATTGCATGGCCATCCTGCCGGAGCGCGGTTAGCCTTTTGCCGCCTTGGGAGACAATCTGATGGAACGGGTGGTGGTGACGGGGCTGGGCGTGGTTTCGTGCATCGGCACGGACGTGCCTTCTTTCTGGGAATCCCTGGTGGCCGGTAAATCCGGCATCGCCAGGATCACGGCCTTCGATCCGTCCAAGTTGGCCAGCCAGATCGCGGGGGAGGTGCGTGATTTCGCCTTCGACCCCAGGCAGGCCAAGCGCATGGAGCGCTTCACCCAGTTTGCCCTGGCCGCTTCCCGGCAGGCCCTGGAACAAGCCGGGCTGCTGCCCGAAGCCGGGGGTCTCTCCAGCGTCAGGCCGGAGCGCATCGGGGTGTCCATCGGTTCGGGCATCGGCGGCTTCACCTTCCTGGTGGAGCAGCACGAGAAGTTCCTGAAAAAAGGCCCGGGCCGCTTTCATCCGCTGACCGTGCCCATCATCATTTCCAACATGGCCGCGGCCAATGTGGCTATCCAGTACAAGCTGCAGGGTCCGAACGTGAACCTCTCCACGGCCTGCGCCACGGGCAACCACAGCATCGGCAGCGCCCTGGACATGATCCGCCTGGGCCGCGCGGACGCCATGCTGGCGGGAGGGACGGAATCCACCATGACGCCCTTTGCCGTGGACGGCTACATTCAGCTGCGCGCCACCTCCAAACGCAACGACGATCCGACGGGCGCCAGCCGGCCCTTCAGCGCCTCCCGGGACGGGTTCGTCATCGCCGAAGGGGCGGGGGTGCTGGTGCTGGAAAGCCTGAGCCACGCCCAAAAACGGGGGGCGGAGATTCTGGCGGAGGTGGCGGGCTGCGGCATGTCCTCCGACGCCTATCACCTCACCGCCCCGGATCCAGAGGCCCGCGGCGCGGTGCTGGCCATGGAGCAGGCCCTGGCGGACGCCGGGGCCAATCCGGAGGACGTCTCTTATATTAACGCCCACGGCACCTCGACCCCGCTCAACGACGCCCTGGAAACCAAGGCCATCCAACAGGTGTTTGGGGATCATGCCAAGCGGCTGCCGGTCAGTTCCATCAAGTCCATGGTGGGCCACGCCCTGGGCGCCTCCGCGGGGCTGGAGGCGGTGGCATGCGTGCTGGCCCTGCGCCATGGGGTGCTGCCCCCGACCATCAACCTGAACGACCCCGACCCGGAACTGAAGCTGGACTTCGTGCCCAACGAGGCGCGGAAGGCGCCAATCGAATCGGCCCTGTCCAATGCCTTCGCCTTCGGCGGGCACAACGCGTCGGTGCTGTTCCGGAAATTTTCCTGATCGCTTGCCCGCTGCCCGGCAATATTCCGGGCGGGCAGCGCAAGTTCCGGCTTTGACTTCCCAACAGGCCAAATTTATACTGGAATCTGACTTGAGACAGGCATTCCCGCAACCGGCGGGAATTGAAAACCACGGGCAGAACCGGGCCCGAAGAATGGACATTCCCTTAACGAAGACGCCCGGGTGGCGCTACGCCCCAGGCTTCCCTGCGGGTTGACGAGGTCAATTGAATCCACGCAATAAAAATTTCATGATCGGGCTGGGGGTCATCGTGGTGGCGATCATCATCATGAACGTCCTCACCTCCAACCGGTCGGCGCCACAGGAAATCGTCTACAGCGAATTCCTCCAACGCGCCCAGCAGAGCCAAATCGAGTCGGTCACCATCGCGGGCAGCCGGATCACCGGGAATTTCCTGGAAGGCCCGAGCTTTTCCACCTATGCGCCCGACGACCCGAACCTGATCCCCGCCCTGCGCAAGGCGAACGTCAACATCACCGTGCAGCCGGACGCGGGCACACCCTGGTATCTGTCCATCATCCTGCACTGGGGGCCGTTCATATTCATCATCGCCATCTGGATCTTTCTCATGCGGCGCATGCAGGGCGGGGGCAACCGGCTGTTCTCGCTCGGGAAAAGCCGCGCCCGGCGCGCGGACGACCAAGGCACGCGCTACACCTTCGCCGACGTGGCGGGGGTGGAGGAAGCCAAGGAGGAGTTGGTCGAAATCATCGAATTCCTGAAAGACCCGAACAAATTCCGCAAGCTGGGCGGAAAAATCCCCAAGGGCGTGCTGATGGTCGGCCCGCCGGGCACGGGCAAGACCCTGCTGGCCAAGGCCGTGGCCGGGGAGGCGGACGTGCCGTTTTTCATCATCAGCGGCTCGGACTTCGTGGAAATGTTCGTGGGCGTCGGTGCCAGCAGGGTGCGCGACCTGTTCGAGGAAGGACGCAAGAACGCGCCGTGCATCCTGTTCATTGACGAGATAGACGCGGTGGGCCGCCACCGCGGCGCGGGGCTGGGCAGCGGCCATGACGAGCGGGAACAGACCCTGAACCAGTTGCTGGTGGAGATGGACGGGTTCGACAGCAGCGAGGGAGTGATCGTCGTGGCGGCCACCAACCGGGTGGACGTGCTCGATCCGGCCCTGCTGCGCCCGGGGCGTTTCGACCGCACGGTGGTCGTGCCGCTTCCCGACGTGCGGGGGCGCGAGCAGATTCTGGGCATCCACTCCGCCAACGTGAAAACGGCTGAACAGGTGGACCTGTCCGTGGTGGCCAAGGGCACCCCCGGCTTTTCCGGCGCCGACCTGCGCAATCTGATCAACGAGGCGGCCCTGTACGCCGCGCGCCAGGACAAGAATTCCGTGGCCCTGGAGGACATGGAATGGGCCCGCGACAAGGTCATGATGGGGCCCGAGCGGCGCAGCATGCTGATGTCCAAGGAGGAAAAGCGCAACACCGCCTATCACGAGGCCGGCCACGCCCTGGTGGGCGCCTGCCTGGAAAAGGCCGACCCCGTGCACAAGGTGACCATCGTGCCCCGTGGCCAGTCGCTGGGCCTGACCTCCTTCCTGCCCCAGGAGGAAATGCACAACCAGGACAAGGACTACCTGCTGGCCAAGATCATGGTGGCCATGGGAGGCCGGGCGGCGGAGGAGTTGATTCTCTCCGATATCAGCACGGGTGCGAGCAACGACATCCAGCAGGCCACAACGATTGCCAACAAGATGGTGACCGAATGGGGCATGAGCGAGGTCATCGGGCCGATCACCCTCGGCACGGGCTCCGAGCAGCATTTTCTGGGGCGGGACATCGGCATTGACCGCGAGTATGGCGAGGACACCGCGGCCGTCATAGACCAGGAAGTTCATGACATCGTACAGAGCAGCTACGAGAAGGCAAAGGCTATCCTTAGCGAGCACATTGACAAATTGCACGAGCTGGCCAAAAAGCTGCTCGAGCAGGAGACCGTGGAAGCCGAGGAAGTCTACGCCATGCTCAAGACCGCCTAGCCGCATAGTCGCACAGCGCACCCCTACCGGCAGGCAGGGAGACCCGCAAGCTCTTCCAGCCACCCTGTCCCATCAAATATGCATTACCAACTGTTCCGGTGGTTTCCCAAGAGCGCCCTCAGCAGGCTGATGGGGTCGCTGGCCGACCGCGGCTGGCCCGGCTGGCTGTTGCGGGGGGTGATCCGATGCTACGTCCGCATTTACCGGATAGACATGGGCCAGTTTCAGGCGCCGCCGGACGGCTTTGCCACCTTCAACGAGTTTTTCACCCGTCCCCTGCGCCCGGACGCCCGGCCCGTGGAGCCCGCCCCGGATCGCGCCGTGAGCCCGGTGGACGGCCGCGTCGGCGCCAGCGGGAAGATCACGCATGGGCGGCTGATCCAGGCCAAGGGGCTGGACTACGGCCTTGCCGAACTCCTGGCCGGCGGGGCGGAGGAGGAGACATACGAGGGGGGCAGCTTCCTCACCTTGTACTTGAGCCCGCGCGACTACCACCGCATCCACAGCCCCTGCGCCGGCAGGGCCTTGCGCTATGCCTACACGCCGGGGGAGCTGTGGACGGTCGGCCCCTCGGGCGTGGGCAGCGTGCCGGGGCTGTTCACCCGCAACGAGCGGCTGCTCACGGTGCTGGACACCGCCTGGGGCGAGGTGCTGCTGATCGCCGTGGGCGCCATGGTGGTGGGCAGGATCAAGGTGACCTACGGCGCCATCACCTCCAACCTGGCCGGAGCGCAGCCCGCGGCAGCCACGCTGGCCAAGCCCTATCCCCTGGCCAAGGGGCAGGAGCTGGGCCGCTTCGAACTCGGCTCCACGGTAATCCTGATTTTCCCGCGGGGGGCGGTGGAACTGGACGATTTGCAAGCCGGGCAACCCTTGCTGCTGGGCCAGGGCATTGGCACCATGCGCAAGCCGAAGGCTTAAACGGCGGCAGGGCGCCCGGGCGTAGCGGAAAAGGCGGAAAAGGCAGAAAAGGCGACAGTCAACCGCGGCGAGGTTTCATTTTCGACCGGCCGCGGGCTGGGTAGCGCGTTTGACGGATTCCGATTATTGTTGGAATATTAATGATTAAACAATGATTGGTTTCGGACACCGTCCGATCCCACCGGTAAAAAGGGGTAGCTGCTGAATGGAAAGGATTTTCGGATCATTCAAGAAGGACGCGGGGAAGCAGGCGCTCATGCGCGCCCTGACGCGGCTGGACAAGGAGTGGACGCCGGTGCGCCTGGAGGTGGAGAGTGCCGACACCACTTTTTATACGGTGATCTCCGCCGGCCCCGAATTCGTCGTTCTCAACAAGCCTTCCGATTTGCCGGATGAAATACTGAAGAAAAACGAGATGGTGCGCTTCAACGTGCCCGACGGAAGCAGGAAAGTGGTGCGCATGAAAATAATCGACCCTCACTACAGAAGGGAGCACGGAGACCACGTCTTCACCTGTGAAACCCCGGACGAATTCGCTCCCAAGTCCCGCCGTGGCGCGGACCGCTTCAACACGAGCCATTACAAAAACCTGGAGCTCGTCATTCCCCAGGTAGGCGGGCGGTTCCGCATCATTGACGTGTCGCTGACCGGCTGCAAGGTGTTCGCCGACGAATTTGACGAATGGGGAGAGCTCCGGGTCGGGGAGAACATGAATTTTTGCAAGGTCGCCATCGGCGAGAGGGTGGAAATTGACGTGGACAGCCTGATCCCCCGCCTGATCACCCCCCCCACAGCTGCCTTCGAGTGGCGGGTCAGGACCAGGGGCACCTCCGCGGAATACATTGACCAGCTCATCAAGTCCCTGGAAAAATCGGAAAAGAGCCGCCTGCAAATAAGCCGGCGCCGCTAATGACGCCCATGCCGCAAGCGGCAATTCCCCACAACATCGAGAGTTACACCCTGCCCGCCATGTCCGAGTGGCTGGCCCGGCGAGTCCGCCTTCCGCGCCCGGCAGGCGCGGCCGCCTGAATTTCCGCAAGACCGCGTAATCCGCGCCACAGTTTCCTTCTCGCAGTCCCCCCCCCTCCCCCTCGAAAAAAACAAACCGCCCACTCCCTCCCCCTGCGAGG
>CBDUSX010000132.1:0-7392 GCA_965369935.1 uncultured bacterium | reverse complement strand
CAAGTTCAGGTGCCCGAGAGGGCTCAATAGGGAATCCCGTGAGAATCGGGGGCGATCCCGTCGCTGTAACTGGAAACGAAACCGCAAGGCCACTGGTCGGCTGTACAGACTGGGAAGGCGCGGGAGTAGGTGGTCCAGAAGCCAGAAGACCTGCCTGAGCCGGTGTGTCCTGTAATTCTCCGTGGACGAGAAAGGACGCGCCCCGGTCCGCCATTGCGGCCGGGTTGAGGGACCGAGAAGACGGGTACACTCCCTCGTGTGACACCTGCAATCACGCGAGGAGCTTATGCAACCCCGGACATTGCCGATCCCCAACGGCGGGAAGCACGACGAAGCGCGCACGGAGCCAGGCACGCCCGCAAGGGCCGCAGCGGCTGGCTGGCGATTCCCGCACCCCAATTCCCTGAATTCCCCTTCCTGTTTCCGTTCCGCCCTGCTCTATGCTTGTGCGGTGCTGCTGCTGGTATGGTGCGGCGGGGTCCCGCCGGCTTTCTCCCAGGAGTCCAAACCGGACGGAGAGGAACGGGCGGAGTCCTCCGAAGCGCCGGCAAAGGACGACGAGCCCGAGGAAGTGATCATCACGGCGACCCGCCTGAAGGCAACGCCTTCCCAGGTGGGGAGCAGCGTTACGGTGATAACGGCGGAGGATCTGGAAGAAAAGCAGCAGCACTTCCTGCTCGAGGCGCTGCGCGACGTGCCCGGCGTGGACATCCGCCGGTCGGGGGGACCCGGCTCTCAGGTGTCCATCTTCATGCGGGGCACCGATTCGGACCATACGCTGCTGATGATAGATGGCATTCAGTTGCACGACGTTTCCAGCCCGACTGGTGCGGCGGTACTGGACCAGCTTTCGGTGGGAAACGTTGAGAGGATCGAAGTGGTGCGGGGACCGCAAAGCACACTGTACGGCTCCGATGCCATCGGCGGCGTGATCAATATAGTGACCAAGAAAGGAAAAGGGCCTGCGAAGTTCAAGACCTCCCTGGAAGGCGGCTCGTTCGGAACCACCATCGAGCGGTTTGGATTTAGCGGGGGCGGCGAGGTTTTCAATTACTCCGTCAGCGCGTCGAGAATGGACAGCGAGGGCTTTTCCACCCGGTCGAACGACAACGAGGACGATTCCTACGGAAGCACGAGCCTTGCGGGGCGCTTCGGGTTCGAGGCCGGTGAGTCCTTCGGGGTGGATATCTTTCTCCGTTATATCAATGCGGACACCGAGATCGACGCCGGTTCGGACCCGAACGTCTCGGAAACCAATTCGACCCAGCGCATGTTAAAGGTTGAACCACGGCTGACTCTGGTGGATGGCCTGTGGGAGCAGAAACTCGCTGTCTGGACGCATAAAATCGAAAGGGACAACCGCGGTACGGGATTTGTGCTGCCCTCCTTCTTTGCCGGCACGATTTCAGGGGTAGACTGGCAGCATAACCTTTTCGTCCACGAGTCGAATACGATCACCCTGGGCGCGGAGCTTGAGAAACAGGAAGCCGAAAGCAGGGTTGCCGGTCTTCCGGAAGTTGATGTAGAAACGAGTAATCAGGCTTTCTATGTCCAGGATCAGCTTCAATTGGGGGAGCTGTTTTCAGGCACCGCCGGACTGCGCCTGGATGAGCACGACGATTTCGGGCAAGCGGTGACCTACCGGGTTGCGGGGGCGTTCGATTTAAAGGATTCGGGCACCGTATTGCGCAGCAGCATCGGAACCGGCTTCAAGGCGCCTTCCCTGCTCGAGTTGTTCGACTCTTCCTTCGGTTCCAACAACCCGGATCTCCAGCCGGAGGAATCCATCGGGTTCGATCTTGGCGTCGAACAATCGTTTGCGGAGCGCAAGTTCATCCTTGGAGTGACGTATTTTCGCATCGAAGTGGACAACATGATCGTCGCTGTGTTCGATGGCATGAATTTTCGCAATATCAACGTGGAAGAGGTGGTCACCAAGGGATATGAATCTTTCCTGACGTTCGAACCGGACAAGAGCCTGCGGGCTCGGCTGCGATTCACCCTGACCGAAACGGAAGCCAAGAAGGCGGCCAGCTTTGGAATTACGGAGGGCTCGCAACTGCTGCGCCGGCCACGAAAAAAGGCCAGCCTGGACGTCACCAACCGGTTCGGGGAGGACAAAGCGCGAATCACCACCAGCGTGCTCTACATTGGAGAGCGCCAGGATATTGACCCCGTCACTTTCTCCACCGTCACCGCGGACGCCTACACGGTGGTCAATGTGGCGGCCTCATACAAACCCAACGATACGCTGAAAATATTTGGGCGCTTCGACAACCTGTTCGATGAGCAATACGAGGAAGTGCTGGGCTTCAACACGTCCGGATTCGCTGTGTTCGCTGGGGTGAAGCTCAGTTTTGCAGGTGGGTAATCGGACTGTACTCAATTATTGGACTGTATTCCATCACGGGACTCTATTTCATAACGGAAAAGTGGAATGTATCAAGTCTTCTTGAAGGGCGGCCCTGTCATCTGGCCCCTGCTGGCCTGTTCGGTGCTGTCATTGACGATAATCCTGGAGCGGATTGTCTCCGGCTGGCTGCGCAGCCGGCGCGCCCGGCCTTCGTCCATCGAAATAATCCTGGCGCTGACGGTGAGTGGCGACCTTGACGGCGCCGCCGCTCTGGGACGGGACAGCGATGATCCGCATGTACGGGTGCTTGCCGCCGGATTGAAACACCACGGCCACGGGTTGATCGAGGCCATGCAACTCGCCTCGCAAGACGAAATCAGGAAGATGAAACGCGGACTCGGCGTGCTGGATACCATCATCACCCTTGCCCCCCTGCTTGGAATTTTGGGCACCGTCCTCGGAATCATCGAATCGTTCGAGCTGCTGGGAGAGTTCGAAATCGCTCCGCCCCGGGAGGTCGTCGGCGGGATTGCGCAAGCGTTGATCACGACAGCCGCAGGACTCACGGTCGCCGTGCTGACCCTCGTCCCGTTCAATTTTTTTGTGGCCCAGGTGCAGGAGCAAGCCCGGAAACTGGAGCACGTCTCCACGGAGTTTCTGTTGGCCTACCGCAAGTCCGGAGCAAATGCCGATGGAAGTTAAAACCGGCTACGAGAACCGGCGGGCACGGATCGAGCTTTTGCCTATGATCGACGTGGTGTTCCTGCTGCTTGTCTTTTTTATATATGCAATGCTGTCCATGGTGACCCATCGCGGCTTGCGGGTGGAACTGCCGGTTTCCGCGACGGCCCAGGCCGACAAACGGCAATATTTGAACATCACCATAACCTCGGAGAACACGATCCTGCTGGAAAACGAGGTGGTTCAACTCAGCAATTTGGCGCGGCGGGTGCTCGAAACACGGGCGCTTGAATCACGGAAGCCGGGGGACGGCATGGCGGTCTTCATCCGCGGCGATGCCCACTCGGATTTGGGCGTGGCGCTTGGGGTGCTGGATCGCCTGCGTGCGGCGGGAATTCGGGACGTATCCTTTGAAGCGCGGGAATCCGTAAAATGAAGCTGCCTGTACCCCTGCTGCCATTTGTCTTGTCCCTCGGCATCCACGCCGGCTTCCTCGCCTATGGATTTCCCGGCGGGGATGCCAGGCAGCCCCTGGACAACGGCAAGGCTGTGATGACGCTGCATATCCGGCAAGCGAAGCGCGGCCCCGCCGCGGGACCTTCACCCGGCAAGGATCGCGTCAAGCAACTCCAGCCGGCCGCTTCGCTGTCCAGGCCGGCCGGCCCGCCGCCGCCTGCCACCCCGAAGCGGAGGACAGGTCGCAGGCGCAAGGAAGCATTAAACCCGGCGGACGCGTCCCCGGCCGTGGCGCAGTCTTACCGAATCCAGCCTGCCCATGAATTGAATGAGCCGGAATCGAAAGATTTCGAAGCCGCCACTGCTGCCGCCACGGTTGCCGCCGGGCCTGCCGGCGCGCCTGAGGATGAGTGGGATCAGTCCGACAATCCGGAGGATCCCTCACAGCCCATGGCGTCCGCCGGGAGCCTCCCCGTTGCCGGGGAAGCGGCCCGCAATGATGACGCATTCGTATCGGCAAGCACCCTCAGCCTGGTCAGGCCGGCCTATCCCCATAGATCCAGGCTGCAGGGGCAGGAAGGATCCGTGACTCTGAGCGTTGATATCCTGCCGGACGGACGGCCGGGGAATATCCTGGTGATCCAGACCAGCGGCCATCGCCTGCTCGACCGCGCGGCCATGCAAGCCCTGGCCGAATCCAGGTTCGCGCCGGCACGGCTTGGCGACAGCCCGGTAAAAACCCGGAAGCACATCAAATTTACCTTCGGGCTGAAAGGGCCATCACGATAAGGCCCGGATCAATCCCGGGCGGGCAGAGAAGGAAATCAATGCCGGGAACGGGAACGGAATTTTATTTGGTGAATTGGACGAGGCGGCGTTAGGATTACGCGCAGGACAATGTTTCCACGGGAATGCTTCCACGGGAAGCGCGGGATGAGGGCGGTCTTCCTCCCGTTCATGCGCATGAACAACCAGTAACGTATTTACGGAGGAGGACCGGGATGTTGAACACGCGATTTGTCACTCTGGCGGTCATCATACTTGCCGCCGCGGCCATGCGGCTGCTTCCGCATCCGCCGAACGTTACCCCGATTGCGGCGATGGCGCTGTTCGGAGCATCCCATTTCGTGAACAGATACGCCGGGTTCCTGGTGATATTGATGGCGATGGTATTGAGCGATCTCGTGTTGGGATTGATTGTATACCAGTACGGCTTGTTTCACTCCGGCATGCCGTTCGTCTATTTCAGCTTCATCGTGATATTCGGCATCGGGCTCTGGATCCGGAACCGGCTCTCCCTGCTCAGCATCGGCGTGGCCGCACTCAGTTCTTCCTTCCTGTTCTTCGTTGTGACCAACTTCGGCGTATGGCTCAACGGCCATCTCTACCCCAAGACGTGGGACGGGTTGGTCGCTGTTTTTTACGCCGCCATTCCCTTCTATCGAAACACGTTCGCGGGCGACTTGTTCTATACCCTGCTTTTCTTCGGCGGATTCGCGCTGGCGCAACGATACGCACCCGTCCTCCGGATGGAGTCCGCGGCCGCTCACTCCTCCCTTTGAGGCTGGCCGTACGCGGCAACCTACGGAACGAGGAGCGGCGATGAGCAAAGGGGACAAAGAGGCCGCGGAACGGAAACGGACCTGGGGCGGCATCATCTGGGAAGACCCGGGCCGGGTGGTGGCGGGCAGTTACCAGAGCTTCGTGCTGCGTTACGTGGCCGGGAGCCTGGGCATTGACGAGCAGGCGGGCATCCGCATCTCCATCCGTGATCAGTCCGACCACGGCAAGTTCCAGATGACGGACCCCAAGGCGGACAACTACGTCACCGTCCAGACGCGGGCCGACCTGAAGGTGAAGGCGGAATTCACCCGGAAGGGCAACGTGCGCCCCTACCGCCCCACCCTGTTCATTCACATTGACGACGGCGCCCTGAACGAGGGCGAGGAAATCAAAATCGTGCTGGGTGACACCAGCGGGGGCTCGCGGGGCCTGCGGGTGCAGACTTTCGCGGAGGCCGGCTCCCACTTCCGGGTGGAGGTGGACCCCTTCGGCGCCCACGACTACGCCGTCCTGCCCGACCTGCCGTCCTTCGACATCGTGGCCGGCGCCGCGCACCGCTTTCAGTTGCACGTGCCCACCCTGCTGGCGGCCGGGGAGCCTTTCGACCTGCGGATGAAGGCCGAGGACGAGTGGGGCAATCCCCTGCGCGACCTGGAACTGCGCCCGGCCATCTTCCAATTGCGGGAAGGAGCGCCGGAGGAGCGCATCGAAATCGGCGGGGAACCTGAGCATGATGAGGGTGTGCTCACCTACCGCCAGGCGCCCCTGGAAACGGCGGGCACCTACCGCTTCCTGATAGATGACTTTTTGAGTGATGACGGAGAGGTCGCCGGCGGGCTCAGCAACCCGCTGCTGGTGGTGGAGCAGGCGCCCGCCCACCGCTTCTTCTGGGGAGACTTCCACGGCCAGACGGGGGAGACCATCGGCACGGGCACGGTGGAGGACTACTTTCATTTCGGGCGGCACTTCGGGTTTCTGGACGGCTCCTGCCATCAGGGCAACGACTTTCAAATTGACGGGGACATCTGGCGGCGCATCGTGGCCGCCGGCAACGACACGTACGTGCCGGGGGAATTCGTCACGTTCAACGGCATCGAGTGGTCCGGCAACACGCCCATGGGCGGCGACCACAACGTGCTGTTCAACGAGGACCACCCGCCCCTGTACCGCTCCACGGGCTGGCTGGCCAGCGACGGCAGCAAGATGGAGGAGGTGGCCCCGCTCTCCAAGCTGTACGAGGTGCTGAAAAAGCACGACGCCATGACCATCCCCCACATCGGGGGGCGTCCGGCGGAACTGGAATACACCGACCCGGAGGTGGAGCGGCTGGTGGAACTGCATTCGGCCTGGGGCACGTTCGAGTGGGTGTACAAGCGGGCCTTCGCCAAGGGCTTCAAGGTGGGCTTCGTCTGCAACTCCGACGGCCACAAGGCCCGGCCCGGCGCGTCCTACCCCGGCGGCTCCACCTTCGGCACCCTGGGCGGGCTGACCTGTGTGTTGGCCACCGAGAAAACCCGCGACGCTTTCTGGGAGGCCCTCAAGGCCCGGCGCTGCTATGGCACCACGGGCCAGCGCATATTCGTGGACGTCACCTCCGGGGGGCAGCCCATGGGCAGCGACCTTACCGTAGCCGGGCCGTTTCAGGTCAAGGGCCGGGTGGTGGGCACCGCGCCCCTCCTGGGGGTGGACCTGATGCGCGAGGACGAGGTGTTGGAAACCCTGCTTCCACCCGCCCTGGCCGGAAACGGGGAAGGCGGGAGCACCGCCGTGATCCGCCTGGGCGGCTCACGGGTTTACGGCCGGGCGCGCATCGTGGAATGGGCGGGCCGGGTGGCCATCGAGGACAATGCATTCGCCGAGGCGCGCATGCACGGCCTGTTCATTCCCGACCAGGGCATCACCTCCCGCGCGGAACGGCAGCTTGGCTTCTATTTCATCTCCTCGGGCAACAGCCTCAATATCTGCCTAAACCTGAAGGAGCCGGGCCGGGGCACCCTGCATTTCGAGAGCGGTCCGTGCAGCTTTTCCCTGCCCGTGGCCGAACTGACGCCTACCCCGCGGCGGATGTACGAGGCGCCCATTGACCAGTTCTGCGAAGTGTTCGCCGCGGAACTGGAAGGGCTGCCCCGGGAGATGGAGTTGGACTTCAAGGCCCCGCCGCCCGGCACGCCGCAGGTACCCTACTTCGTGCGGGTGCGCCAACTGGACGAGGCCAAGGCCTGGACCAGCCCGTTCTATGTAACAGCTAAGTAACCCACGCCTGAGCACGGACGCCCGCCCCCCCCTTCCGGCGCCACGGCGTCAATCCGCAACACGGCGGCTTCCGCATGCACGGTTGC
>CBDUSX010000131.1:0-7472 GCA_965369935.1 uncultured bacterium | reverse complement strand
GGCGGCCCTGGCGTCAGGCACCCGCCCACTCTCTCCCTAGCCCTCGGCCTCTCCCGGCTGGGGTGTCTCGCCCGGCTGGAGGGCTTCCCCTGTCCGCGGCTTGGCCCCGTCGGCGCGGGAGGCGCGGCCCGGTTGGGAGGGCCTGCTCCAGATGAAGGTCAGCACCGCCACCCCGATGGCGGCGACAATCGCCTTGATCGCCAGGGGCACGTTCACCCACCCCAGGGTGTAAGCGAACAGGGGGATGATCACCACCGTGGAGACGATCTTGGCCCGCATGCGGATGATGCCATGCCGTTCCCATTCCAGCACCATCCTGCCCAGGTGGGGCCGGGAGATCAGCCACTGATGGAGGCGGGTCGAGCCCTTGGAAAAGAAGTACGCCGCCAGGATCACGAAGGGCGTGGTGGGCAAAATCGGCAGAAAGATGCCGATCAAACCCAGCAGCAGGCTGATCCAGCCTGCCAGGACAAATACGGTGCGGAGGGTCAAGTGGCGCATGGGTGGTCTCTCAAAGGGCCGCGCGGCGCTTCAGTTCGGTTTCCAGCGTGGATATTCGTGCCTCGACCTCGATGGGCAGCGAACTGGTGATGTCCAGATTGCGGTCCTCATAGGGATCCTCCCCGTTGTGGGCCAGCCGGTAGTTTTTGTAGACCCGCTCCCGCCGCTCCAGCAGCATCCCGATCTCCGGTTGATACAACGCAAAGATGCCGCGGATAAACCGGTGCACGTCCTCGAACTTGGGATGGCTGTCCATTCTGAAACGCGGGAGGTAGGCGATCAGTTTTTCCGGGGGCAGGTTCACCTCGTCGGTCACCCAGCGGTTTACCGTGAACAGCTCGATGGGCTGGCCCTGATTGTCCATGGCGATGGCCACCAGATGCGCCAGTTGCTTGCCGTGATGATAGAACGGATGGAAATGGCCGTGGTCCGGCGTTTGCGGATGGTGGTGGTAGAAGTACTGGCTGCGCGTCTTCTTGTCGAAGATGCCCTCATCCCAGGGGTACATCTCCCAGTCCTCCATCTCCTTGCCGTTCATCACCAACTCCACCACCGACGTGCCCGCCGCCTGAAGCTTGTCCATGATATCCCGCAGATCAAGGCCGGCCCGGTGGCTGCGCTCAAGCTGCTCCAGGGAAAATGCGGCAACCTGCGGAGGCTGAATTTCCCCCATTTCCGAAGATTCCGCCGAGGGTTCCGCCGCGGGCGGCGGCGGGGCGGATTCCCGCACGGCCTCGCCGCGCCGCTCCAGCTCCCGGCGCAGGCGCTCCACCTGCGCGTCCAGGTCCACCGCCAGGCTGCTGGTGATTTCCAGGGAGCGGTCCTCGTAGGGCGACTGGCCGTTGTGGCGCTCCCGGTAGCGGCGGAAGGTCTCGTCCCGCTCATCGAACAGCCACTCGATTTCCGGACGGAAGGCGGCCAGGGCGTTGTTGATGAAGTTGTGCAGGCGCCGGTCCAGTTCCGGCGCGTTGGCGATCCTGAACCGGGGCAGGAAGGTTTTCAGCTGCTGTGCCGGAAAGTAATGATCGCCCGGAGACCAGCGGTTGAAGGTGTAGAGTTTGTTGATGCGCCCGTTGCCTTCCATGCCGATGGCCACCAGATGGGCCAGCTTGCGCTTTTGATAATAGAAGGTGTGGAAGTGGCCGTGCTCGCCCTTGTACTCCGGGTGGGAGTGGTAGAAGTACTGGCTGGAGGTGCGCTGGTCGAGAATTCCCCCTTGCCAGGGATACATTTCCCATTTTTCGAACGGGTTGCCGTTCATCACCACGTCCAGCGGCGTGCGCCTTTCGGCGGCCATGCTCTGCGAGAGCGCCTGCGCCTCGGCCCCGGCCTCGAAACATTTCTGCAACTGCTCCGTGGGCACCTGCGAGAGTTCCACCACCACGGGCGGACCCGCACCCAGGATTATCTTCAGGCTGTTCAGGATGGAGAGGATCATGGTCGCCTCAAGCGTGGCATGTGGGCCGCGGGGCGTCAATGCGCCCGGGCACCCGTTGCCGGCGGTGCATGCCCCGGCCCCTTCAGCGTTGCAGCATGCCCTGAGCGGATTTGATCACCTCCTCCCGGTCCCTCGAGCGGGGCGGAATCTCCACGCCCCGCTGACATGCCGGCCGGGCGGCCATGGTCTCCAGCCAGCGCTCGAGATCGGGCAGGCCCTCCACGGAAACGCCGGACCAGTTATGGCTGCGCACCCAGGCCCAGTTGGCGATGTCGGCGATGCTGAACTCGTCCGCCAGGTATTCCCGGCCCTTGAGCCGTCCGTCCAGCACGGTGAACAGCCGGCGGGATTCGTTCTGGTAGCGGGAAATCACCGACGGCAGTTCCTCGTCGAAGTAACGGAAGAACACGTTGGCCTGGCCCATCATGGGCCCGATGCCGCCCATCTGGAACATCAGCCACTGGATCACCAGCGAGCGCTGCTTCGCATCCGTAGGCAAGAGCCTGCCCGCCTTTTCCGCCAGATAGATCAGGATCGCCCCGGATTCGAACACGGGAAAAGATTCCGCGTCCCGGTCCACGATGGCCGGGATGCGCCCGTTGGGGCTGATTTTCAGAAATTCCGGGCGCTTCTGCTCTCCCGCGCCCAGGTCAATCGCGTGCATCTCATAGGGCAGCTCCAGTTCCTCCAGGGCGATGGAGGCCTTGTAGCCGTTGGGCGTGGCCGCCGTATACAGGTCAATCATTCCGCCTCGCTCCGAATTCGTCTGATGGGTGAATAAAAGGGTGGGCGCCCGCCGGCCTGTTCCCAGCCGTCCCCCTGGACGCTGAACGCCCCTTGCATGTGGGGATGCTCAGCGCCCCTTGAATGCGGGCTTGCGCTTTTCCAGAAAGGCGTTCACGCCCTCCACGTGATCCTCGGTGGTCATGCACTCGGCGATGGCATGGCCTTCCAGCTCCAGTTGGGTCTCAAGGCTGGTGTTGAGGGAGGATTCCAGCAGCGCCTTGGCATGGCCGTAGGCCACCGTGGGGCCGTTGGCCAGCCGCCCGGCCAGCTTGGCCGTCTCGGCCTCGAGCTGATCGGTGGGCACGACGTGGTTGATCAGTCCGTATTCTTTCGCGGCGTTTGCGTCGAAGCGCTCGGGCAGCAGGATCAGTTCCGCCGCCCGCTTCATGCCCATGATACGCGGCAAAAAATAGGTGCTGGAGCCGTCGGGACTCAGCCCGATGTTGGCATAGGCCAGGATGAAGAAGCTGTCCTCCGCCGCTATGGCCAGGTCGCAGGCGGCCACCAGGGAAACCCCTGCCCCGGCGGCGGCGCCCTGTATGCTGGCCAGCACGGGCTTTGGCATGTGCCTCAGCCTCGAGATGGTGAAATGAAGGCCCTGCAGCCCTTTCAGAATTTCCGCCTTGCGCTGTTCCGGCGTCAGTTCCTGGCGGGCCTTCATGCCCTTCACGTCCCCGCCCGCCATGAAGTGTCCCCCTGCCCCTCGCAGCACCACGCAACGCACCTTGGGGTCCAGCCCGGCCTGGGCGGTGAACTCCACCAGCCCTTCGCGCATTTCCTGGCTGAGGGCGTTGCGGGCCTCGGGCCGGTTGAGGGTAATGGTGGCGATGCTGTCTTGAATGTCCAGCGTAATGTGTTCGCTCATTGCGGTGCTTCTCCGCGGTTGAGGGTTGCGCGGCCTTGCCTTGCAAGGACGCGCGCCGGGAGGAGCCGGCGCGCCGTGTGACCCATCTGGATGAACAAGGAGTAGCACCTTGCCAGGCGGACAGACAAGGCCGCAGCACATCAGACGGCTGCAAATATTATGGTTGGAAATGGGGGGCGGCTGTGCGCCTATGGGCCTGCCGGAGCGCGGAGCGCGATGTCCTTTGCGCCTTGGGCGGCGAGCTCGACCAGGATTCTCTTGCCCTGCTCCTGGTCGGAAAACTTGCAGTTGATGCGGTAGTGGGTGGTCATCACATCTTGGTTGAACGCGGTGAAGCGGCAATCAATCACGTCCGCCTCGGCTTCCAGGGAGCCGCCCACGGCGATGTTGACGCGGTCCCCCTGCCGTAAGGGCTCGTGGGCATGGAGGGCTATTCCGGAGGCGGACACGTCAATCACCGAAGTTCCCGGGCCCTGCCCCGTGGAATCCTCATCGGCCCGCAGTTGAATGCGCGCATGCCCGCGCCGCTCGGCCGGGGCCGGCCGCTCGGAAATCAGTCCGCGCTCCCGGCTTTGCGCCAGGGCGCGCTCGTATTCCGCTTCCAGATTCTCGTCGGTCATCCGCTTTCCTGGGGCGATTCGCTCCACGGCCGGCGGCGGAATGCCGCAACAGCCCTCTCGGAATTTGCTTTTACCCTAAATCACCTGAATCAAGAATTTTCGCGTATAGCCAGCCTCTGTTATGCCTTGGCGTCCTTCGATAGCCGTTGCGCCGCTGGCGCCTGGGCTTGCCCGGCGGACAGATGCCGACGCCTAGTACAACGCGAAATAAACTTGAGGATTTGGATGCGGCCATGCTCCAAGCACGGCCCGTGGAGATTCTCTTAATCGTTCAAGCCTCTCTATGTGAAGATAAATCATTTCATTGCGAATATTGTGAAGAATTTATGGAGTTAGAATTTTTCGGTAAGTTCGATGACGGGCACGGACAGTGCGCCGTGGGGGCGGGTTGCAATTTCAAGCGGCAAAATTTAGGGTGGGCATTCTTAGACGCGATCCGGAGGCGGCGCAAGCATGATTCTGGCGAAGACGATGGATGAGGCCCGTGCCACCAGGCATGAGGCCGAATTGTTCAATGGCACCCGCTATTGGCGCTCCGATTTTTTTGGCCACTCCAAATCCAACCACGGGGCGCCCCAGGCATTTTTCATCGAGCAGTCGCCATCCTCCGTCGTGCCGCCCCATTTTCACGAGGTCAACCAGTTCCAGGTGGTGGTAGAGGGCGGGGGCACGCTGGGCCGGCACGGCCTGCGGCCGGTGGCGATCCATTACACCGGCGGCCACACCGGCTACGGACCCCTGGCCGCGGAACCCCAGGGGCTGTCCTATTTCACCCTGCGCCCCTGCGCCGACCACGGGGCGCAATTTCTGCCGCAGGCAAGGGACAGGATCAGGTATGCTTCCATCCGCCGTCAGTGGACGGGGGGCGAGTTCGCCCTCCTGCCCGGGAAGGCCCTGCAGAGCCTCGAGACACCGCAAGTGGAATGCCTGCTGGAGGGATACGACGACGGCCTGAGCGCCTGGATGCTCAGGCTTGCCCCCGGGGCCACGGCGCAAGCGCCCGACCCGCGTACGGGCGGTGGGCAGTACCATGTGGTGCTCGATGGAGGCGTGCTGCACGAGGGCGCCACCCTGGAGAAGCACTCCTGCCTGTTCGTGTCCGGCGACGAATCGCCTCCGCACCTGTTGGCAGGTACGCAGGGATTGCAGATGCTGATCCTGCAGTATCCGCGCGGGCAGGCGGCCCTGCGCGTATAGGCGCGTAGGCGAATGCGGCATGGCGGGCGCACTCGTTCCCGGCGGCTGCGCGGCGCCTGCCCGGCCTGCCGGCCGATTCAATACAGGGCAATCGTTCATGGTGAACCGGCCAGGCGGATTCGGGCCGGAAGGGCGCGAAATGTGAAGTAAATATAGGGAATGCCCGCTCGAATTGACATAGGTGAACCAAGAGGTGTGTAATTACGTTACTTGGATTAAGGGGTAATCCACGAATTGTAAGGAGCGAAATGGTAAGGCAAAAGAAATTTTCTGAAATCATAGAACGGGTGGAGTACGTGCGGAAGCTGTTTGCCTTGAACAAAAGCCAGTTCAGCAAAAGCATCAACATGAAGCCGCAAAGCTACAACAACTTCATCGGATCCCAGGGCAGCAGGCCGAATATCGAACTGATTTACGGCGTGGTCAGCGAATACAAGATCGATCCGGGCTGGCTGTTGAAAGGCACCGGCGAAATTTTCTGCGATTCCGTACCGGATACGCCGGATAGCAAGACCCGCCCCGAGGTGGTCGGCGAATCCGAGGGCATGATCCCGGTCTCCCTGCTAAAGGAGTTGCACGCGTACATCGAGACCAATCCGGCCCAGGCACTGAGGGCCATGAGACAGGTCGTCAACCTGTTCGATGAACGCCTGCAGAGAAAACGCAAAACCGGCTGAACCGGCAGGCGTACCCCGGAACAAGGCCGGGGACACCGCGGCAGGCGCCAGGGAGGGGCCAGTCTCCGGCGAGGGCCGGCGGCGCCGGCTTTTAGGAAATGAGCCCCGGCTTGCTGGGGTTGAATGAATGGGTCGATTGAGGAGCGGCGCACCGACTTTTCGGGAAGGAGGCCGCGGCCCGGGCCGATCCCAGGGAGCCGGGTGCTGTTTGCTTGCGGTGTCCCTTTCCTTATGTTCCATGCAGCCGGGAACGGCGTCAAATCCCCTTGAAAATTTCCTGACCTTGCCTCAGACGGGCAGGTAGACAGTGAACCGCGATCCGCGGCCGGGCTTTGACTGCGCCGTCATGGTGCCGCCGTGGGTTTTGACGATGGAGTAGGCGCCCCCCAGGCCCGTGCCGGCGGACTCTTTTTTTACCGCGAAATAGGGATCGAAGATTCTTTCCAGGTCCGAGTTTGCCAGCCCCGGCCCCTGGTCCTTGACCGAAATTTTGACGTATTTGCCTGGGGGAAGGTTCAGGGTGCGGTTTCCCGCTTTCAATTCGTAGTTTTCCGCGGTCACCGCCAGCGTGCCTCCCTTCGGCATGACGTTCAAACCGCCTTGAAACAGCGAGTTGAGTACCTGCCGGATCTGCTCCCGATCGACCTGAATGATGGGCAGTTCGGCGTCCACGGTCAGTTTGACGGTGATCTTGCGCCTGCTGATGGGCACGATTTTTCCCCTCCCCACCGCTTTGGGAAGCACCTCCGCGATCAGGTCGGCGACGGAGACAGGCTGCTTGGCCGGTTCGCCGCCCCGGCACAGGATGAGCAGTTGGTTGACGAGTTCCTGGGCCTGCTCGGATATTTCCGTCGTTTCATTGAGGATTTCCGAGATTCTATCTACGCCCAGCGCGTAGGATTCCATCCTTGCCCGCATGACGGTGGTGTCAAAACGGTTGAAGATGTCGGCCACCTCTCCGGCAATGCCCTTCGCCAGGGTGCTGATGGAGTCCAGTTTCCGGGCGGTCAACTCGGCTTCGGTGCGTTTCCTGTCCGAGATGTCGGTGTAGGTGGTCTGGATGGCCTCTTCCCCGTTCCAACTGATTCTCCTCGAGATGCAGTCCAGCCAGATCGGGGTGCCGTCTTTCTTTAACCCCTGCGCCTCGTATCCGGCGGATATGTCCTCGCCGCGCATGCGGGCCCGGAAATACCTCTTCGCCCGGTCACGGTCCGCAGGGGCGATCAAATCCTTCGCCACTTCCAGCCCCATCAACTCCCGCGGCGAATCGTAACCGAATATTCTGGCGCTGGCTTCGTTGGCGAACAGGTAGGTCTTGTCGTTCGCCACCATCATGCCCTGCACCGAGCCCTCCACCAGGTTGCGGTACAGGCTTTCGCTTTCCCGCA
>CBDUSX010000130.1:0-7475 GCA_965369935.1 uncultured bacterium | reverse complement strand
GCCGCCGGCTTCCTCGATGGCCGTTTGCAGCAGCCTGTTGAGTTCTGGCTTTTCGTAGGTGATACCTTGGGCGATGCGCTTCATCTCGCCGGAAAGGCGCCGGTATCCCCAGATGCAGCGGCGTTTGGTCTCCTCCCACCCCTCCCGCTGAAAGTAGAGAGGCATGTTGACTTCGAAATAGGAGATGCTGTCCGCGTCTTTCAGCAAATCGGAACGGGCGTCGCCGCCGGTCTCGTGGAGCGTCACCAACCGGCAGGCTTCCTCGCACACCGAATTGTCAACGCCACAGGACTCCAGGATTTCGCGCAGGATAGCCGCGCCGTTCCGGGCATGGGCGTTCTTGAAGGCGTCGTAGTCGGAAAAATCCGCGCGGCGCACCTTGCGCTCCGCCACCGCCCGGTCAATGTCGTGGGCCAGCGCGGCGATTTGCAGCGCCTGATCGGCCTGGGAGTCCTTCTTGAGCACCCAATGCAGGGTGTTTTCCGCATGGAGGGGATCTTCCGGCACTTCGGAGCGCGCGACGGTTTCCCGGATAATCCGCATGGCCTGTTCAATGCTGGTCACGGGTCCTGCAGACGAATAACCGACGCAATGTTTCCGCGTTCATTAGCACCGCGATCACGCCCAGGGTAACGGCGGGCTGGTTGAACACGGCGCCAAGGAAGATCAGAAACACCCGCACGTCGCGCCCGAGCCGGAAGGTAGCGCCCCCACCAATTTTCTCGAGCATCAGGTTGTCGTACTTGTCAGCCGTGTAGCTGAGCATGAACGAGCCGATGATGGCCGAAAAGCCGACCACGATTATCCAGCTGCCCGCCCGCTCCTGATAGTGATGCCACATCATGGCAAAGAGCAGGATGCTGTCCGCGTAGCGGTCCAGCACGGCGTCGAGCCATCCTCCGTAGGAACTGGTCTGGAATTTGAGCCGGGCGACTTCCCCATCGCACCCGTCAATCACTGAAGCGAACTGGGCCAAAACTCCGCCCAGGGCGAGCGCCAGGTAGCCTTCCGCCGCGATCAGGCCCGCCGCAACGAGGGAACACAGAAATGAAAACAAGGAAATATGATTCGGCGTGACTGGAAAACGCGCAAGAAGGCGGGAAATCCTGATGGAAATGGGGCGGTTCAGGTAGCGCGCCACCGGGCCGTCGCTGGGCTTGTCGCGCAATTCGGCCAGCAAAGCGCTTTCCGCCAGCCGGAGCATCGCGCGGTCGTCAACGTCAATCCAGAAGTCCCCGCCGATCTCACAGGCCGTGACTTTGCCCTCGGCGGCCAGCAACTGCACCGCGCCACTGAGCGTGACATCGCCTTTTGTGCGGCTGCTGCGTGCCAGTATCTCAAAAATGGCGGGCGTACACTTGAATATCCCGGTGTCGAAGCCGTTGTGGCCGTGCAGCCCCTTGCCGATGGAAACGATGCTCCCGTTGGTCACCTTGACCTTGGTAACATCCTCCATGTCCACAAGGGGGTTGTCGAGATTTTGGTCAACGCAAAGGGTGATGCCGCCGGCGGGCAGGGGAAACTTCAGCAGTTTACGAACAATGGCAGGGTCGAAGAGATGGTCGGCCATCAGGAGCAGAAAGGGCTCCAGCAACGCTTCCCGCGCCTTAAGCACGGAGATTCCGTTTTCCGCGGTCCACTCTTCATTATGGATGGGAAGGATAGAGACGCCCAGCCTGGCGGATATTTCCTCCAACGCCGTGCAAAGCACCTCTTTGTTATACCCAACCACCACGTAAAATTCCTCCACGCCGGTAGAAACCAAGGCGCGGAGAATGCGCTCGATCAGTGATACGCCCAATACGGGGACGAGTGGTTTTCCCTTGCTCCCGCGCCGCATGCGGCTGCCTTGTCCGGCAGCGATGATCAAGCATTTGATGGTCGTCCCCTCAGTTGACCGTGATGAATTCCTCAACCATTTCAAAGGCCTCGTCATCGGTGAACTGCACTGCGGGATGTTTGCAGAAATACGCGGACGGGCCGCCGAGCACGCCGCCCTGGCCCCTTTCCAAGGCAAGTTTGGCGCAGCGTATTGCGTCAATGGCGACGCCGGCGGAGTTCGGCGAGTCTTCTACCGAAAGACGAAGTTCCAGGTTCATGGGCACGTCACCGAATAGCTTGCCTTCCATGCGGATGAAGCAGACCTTGTTGTCCTTTTGCCAGGGCACATAGTCGCTGGGTCCGACATGAATGTTTTCATCGTCCAGGCGCTCCGCCATAACGGATTGGACGGCCTCGGTTTTCGAAGTCTTCTTTGAACTGAGGCGGCTTCGGTTGAGCATGTTGAGAAAATCCGTGTTGCCACCGGTGTTCAATTGGTAGGTGCGCTCCAGCTTGACTCCCCGTTTGTGGAAAAGGTCGGTTAACACGCGGTGCGTAATCGTGGCGCCCAACTGGGCTTTAATGTCATCACCGATGATAGGGAGGTTCTTTTCCGCAAAGCGCTTCGCCCACTCGGGGTCGCTGGCGATGAACACGGGAATATTGTTGACGAAAGCCAACCCGGCCTCCAGGGCGCACGCCGCGTAGAAGCGTGTGGCCTCTTCGGAACCGACCGGGAGATAGTTCAGGAGAATTTCCGCTCCGCTTGTTATCAGTGCTTCGACGACTTCCGCTTCGCTTGGCTCGGGCGCGTCCGCGGGCACGAACGTGCGTTCGGCCGCATGCTCTGACATATGGTCCGCAACGCCGTCCATAATCCTGCCCATGCGTACCTTCACTCCGCTCTGAGACAGGTCGGGGAAAAAAGCGATCGTACAATTGGGCGAGGCGAAAATCGCGTCGTGAACATCAAGACCTACCTTCCGCTCATCAACGTCGTAGGCAATTACGACCTCGATATCCCCCGCTCGGTAGTTCCCAATTCTCTCGTGCATTAAGCCGATCTGATCTTCGGACCTTACTTCCCGGTAATAATGAATTCCCTGGATCAGCGAACTTGCACAATTTCCCATTCCGACGACTGCGATTTTGATTCGATCCATACGCCGCTTACCTCCAAATGACTGCCGTTATTCACCACTACACCTCACCCAGACCGCTCCCGAATCCCGGAGAATCGGGCACGAATCTGAAGATATGTAGAATTAGATTCGAATGAAATATTACCCAGTATGTAATCAGCACCCGCCCGTTTTATCAATCAAATAATCACCTCCGTTTCCGCAGCCGGAACAGGGGATTAGGCGAGGAGGCCGGGGGCTCCGGGATCGTCCCCCCCGCTCAGGCGGGAAATCGGCGGCCCTCCCCCACCCCTGGCCTCACAGCCCCGTCTTTTGCCAACAGGAAGGTTCCGCCGCACCGGGCGGGGCTGATTCGCATTTGCATCCCGGCCCTGTTTTTCGCAGAATACCGGCTTCAGCCGGGTCTGAGGTGAGGGACCCGGGAAGGCCGGGGCGGGCAGCCCTGCCACTTGCGCCGGAGAGACGGAGCGGATCATGTTGCGGGTCGCGATTGACACCGGGGGCACTTTTACCGACTTCGTGTTTCAGCAGCTGGACACGGGGCGCATGCGATTCTGGAAGACCCCGAGCACCCCGGGGCAGCCGCAGCAGGCCGTGCTGCGCGGCCTGGCCCATCTCACGGACACCCTTGGCACGAGCCTGGCCGACGTGCGGGAAATCCTGCTGGCCACCACGGTGGCCACCAACGCCATCATCGAGCGCAAGGGCAGCCCCACCGGGCTGATCACCACGGAGGGCTTCCGCGACGTGCTGATCATCGGGCGCCAGAAACGCCACGACCAGTACGACCTGCATCTGGACAAGCCCCGGCCGCTGGTCAGCAGACGCAACATCATGGAAGTGTCAGAACGGATCGCCTTCGACGGCGAGGTGCTGCGGCGGCTGGATATGGACAGCGTGGAGCGGGCCATCGCCGCGCTGCTGGAAAAGGGGGTCGAGTCCGTGGCGGTGTCCCTGCTCCATGCCTATGCCAATCCGGCGCACGAGCGGGCCGTCGGCGAGCATTTGCGCTCCCGCGCCCCCGGACTGAGCGTGTCCCTGTCATGCGAAATCTCGCCCAAGTACCGCGAGTACGAGCGCACCAGCACCACGGTCGCCAACGCCTACGTCAAGCCCATCGTGGAGCGTTACATCAACGGCCTGCAGGAGGCCCTGGCCGGACAGGGCTTCATCGGGGAGCTCTATGCCATGCAGTCCAGCGGGGGGCTGATCACCCCCGCCCTGGCCAAGGAATATCCCATCACCATCGTGGAATCCGGCCCCTCGGCGGGGGTGCTGATGTGCAGCATCGTGGGCAAGGCCGAGGGCTTCGGTGAGTTGCTGACCTTCGACATGGGAGGCACCACCGCCAAGGTAGGCGCCCTGGAAGACGGGGAACCGGCCATCACCCCGGATTTCGAGGTGGACGGCGTCAACCTGCGCAAGTACAGCGGCCTGCCCCTCAACGTGCCGGCCATCGAAATGATCGAAATCGGCGCGGGCGGCGGCAGCATCGCCGGGGTGCACATGGGCCTGATCCGGGTGGGGCCCCGGAGCGCGGGGGCCGAACCGGGGCCGGCCTGCTACGGCAAGGGCGGGCAGGCGGCCACCCTCACCGATGCGAACCTGGTGCTGGGATACATCAACCCGGCCAAATTCGCCGGGGGCAGCATGGCCCTGGACGAGCAGGCGGCGCGGGAGGCCATCCAAAGCCAGATCGGCGAGCCGCTGGGGCTGTCCCTGCGCGAGGCGGCCTGGGGCATTCACGCCGTGGCCAACGCCACCATGGAGCGGGCCATGCGCTCCATGTCCATGGATCGCGGCCGCGACCCGCGCAAATACGCCATGGTGGCCTTCGGCGGGGCGGGGCCCCTGCATGCCTCGCGGCTGGCCCGCGCCCTGGGAGTGCCCCAGGTGATCATTCCCTGGGGCGCCGGGGTGGGCTCGGCGATCGGGCTGCTGGAGGCCGACCAACGCTTCAACGTCTCCCAGACTTCCATCCTGGGCATCGCGCCGGAAAGCTCTACCGCCATTGCCGCCATCTACCGGGAACTGGAAGCGCGGGTGCGCAAGGACGTCACCCAGCTCGGCGAGGCGCAAGGGGTGGAGTGGCAGCGCTTCGCCTACCTGCGCTACGCGGGCCAGGGCTACGAGATCAAGATTGACCTGCCGGCCGGCGAGATCGCGGAAGGCTACGCGGCGAAGATCATCGCGGCGTTTCACGAGACCTATCAGGCCACCTACGGATACAGCCAGGCGGACAACCCCATCGAGGCGACGGACTGGTATCTCACCGCCGTCATTCCCCGGGAGCGTGCCTCCGGCGCTCCGCCCTGGGACGGCGGCGGCTCCGGCGCAGCCGGCGGGGAGAGTGAGACGCGCCCGGCCTATTTTCCGGAGTTCGGCGACTACGTTGACTGCCGGGTGGTGGACCGCTACGCCGCGCGGCCGGGCGAGCGCATCACGGGGCCGGCCATCGTTGAGGAGCGCGAGTCCACCGCCCTGATTCTGCCGGGGGACGTGGCCGAGGTGCGCCCCGCCGGCCATTTGATCGTCAGCACGGGAGAGAAATCATGAGCGCAGAGACCCCTCAGGTGGACCCGATCACCCTGTCCGTCATGTGGAGCGGGCTGGTTTCCATCGCCGACGACATGGGCTCGACCCTGAGGCGCACCGCCTTTTCCAACGCCGTGCGCGAAGGGGACGACTTTTCCGCGGGGCTGTTCGACCGCCGGGGCCGCCTGATCGCCCAGGGCAATCTTTCCGTGGGCCACATCGGCGCCATGCCTTACGCCGTGCGCCACGTGCTGGAGCACTATCCACCCGAAGACCTGCGCCCCGGGGACTGCATTCTGCTCAACGACTCCTTCCTCGGCTCCGGACACTACCCCGACTGCTACATGACCACGCCGGTGTTCGTGGACGATGAGCTGGTGGGCTTCGCGGTCAACTCCGCCCACCACGTGGACATGGGAGGCGCGGTGCCGGGCTCGCAGATCGTGACCGGCGTCACCGAGGCTTTCCAGGAGGGCCTGCGCATCCTGCCTGTGCGGATCATCCGGGAAGGCGAGCTTCAGGAGGACATGCTGCGGCTGATCCTGGGCAACGTGCGGCTGCCGGAGATCGTGAAGGGCGACCTGCTGGCCCAGCGCAACACAAACGCCGTGGGCGTGCAGCGCTTCGCCAAGATGGTGCGGGACTACGGCATCGAGGTGGTGGAGACGGCGATCGAAAACATTCTGGACCGCTCCGAAGCCAGGATGCGCGAGCTGATCGGGGCCATCCCGGACGGAGAGTACAGCAACGAGGATTTCATGGACGATGCCGGCGTGGGCACCGAGCCCATCCGCATGCGCGTCACGGTGACGGTGGCCGGAGAGCGGGTGAAGGTGGACTTCGCGGGCAGCAGCGACCAGGTGGCCAGCGGCATCAATTCCTACATCAACTACACGCGAGCCTACGCGGTGTTCGCCATCAAGGTGTTCACCGACCCGCACCTGCCCCACAGCGAGGGTGTGATCCGGGTGGTGGACGTCGCCGCGCCCGAGGGTTCCTTCTTCAACCCCACCTACCCGGCGCCCAGCAGCGGCAGGGCGGTGTTGCAGGTGCGGATATTCGAGGTGATCTGCGGCGCCCTGGCCACCGTGCTGCCCGAGCGCACCATGGCGGGCTTTTCCCACTGGAGCAACCCCATCATCGGCGGGCACGACACCCTCACCGGCAAGTCGTTCATCTGCTACGACATCATCATGGGCGGCTACGGCGGGCGCGAGGGCAAGGACGGCCAGGAGGCGCTGTGCCCGGTCTTCAACGGCTCCAACATACCCGTGGAAGTGCAGGAGTCCAACAGCCCGATCCGGGTGCAGCGGCTGGAGATCATGCAGGATTCCGGCGGGGCGGGGAAATTCCGCGGCGGCTGCGGTGTGCGCAAGGACCTGGAAATGTACGCGGAGAGCGCCACCGCCTCCCTGCTCGGGGACCGCCACAAGTTCCGCCCCATGGGCCTGTTCGGCGGCCAGCCGGGCGCGCTGGCCAAGACCGTGCTCAACCCGGACGGCGAGGCGGTGGAACTGGAATCCAAGGAGGTGCGGCCGTTGAAGCGGGGAGACGTGCTGAGCATCCAGCTTTCCGGCGGGGGCGGATTCGGCGACCCCAAGGAGCGCGACCCGGCCCGAGTGCGGGAGGACGTGGCGGACGGCTACGTGTCCGCCCGGGCAGCGCGGGAAGACTACGGCGTGGACGTTGCGGAGGAGGAATAAACAGTTGTCCGAAAAGAAGATTTCCTGGGGGCTTTGCCCCCAGACCCCCAGCAGGGAGCGCCGCTCCCTGCACCCATTTAACGGGTTGAATTCAATGTGTTGAGTAAGCCCCCCTGCTATCTCAGGCCCTGCCTTCGGCGATGGCGATCAGCTTGTCCAGGGCGTCCTCTTCGGCGAGGGGAATTTCCTTGATGGAAAATCCGGTCTCGCCGCCCTCGTTCCACACGGCCTGGGCCGTGACCGGAATCTGCCGCGGCAGGGCGCCGCCATCGGA
>CBDUSX010000129.1:0-7493 GCA_965369935.1 uncultured bacterium | reverse complement strand
CCCGCAGGGGCCGGGTGTTCAGTTCGCTCATGGATTTGCCTCAACTCGTACGGGTTCGATTCCGCGACGCATGGATTTCCGCGTCCCCATTTCAGCGGAATGCGCCCAAAGATGCAACGGGCGGCCTAAAGCGGGGGGGGAGGGCGGCGTCCCCGGCGCCGGTGAGGCTTCCCGGGAGAGTCGGGAAGTCAGCCGGGCAGCAACCGGGGAGCCGAATTTGAAGGGCGGCCGGCAGCCCATGGAGCGATGCCGCCGGCCGATCATGCGGGAGGAGTCCCTACCTTGATTTTGCTTTCCTCCGGCGGCGGTTCCGCATAGCCATCAGCGCCAGTATGGCCAGGAGCGCCAGCACCCCCGCGGCGCGGGGATACTTCACGGCATACACCACCGGCGTCAGGGCGAGCCGGGCCGCCGTACGCAGTGACTCGTGCCTGGAAATCACCTCGGCCACGGGCGGAGACGTGCGATAGTACAGCCGCACGAGCGCTCTCCCGGGTGCGTTGGTGAGCATGTACCGGTCCCGGAACGTCCGCAGCACCTTCACTTCCGGCGCCAGATAAGAGCCGTAGGCCGCCGTGGCGATAAAGCAGCTGCTGCTGCCGCCGCCTCCGCCACCGCCGCCTCCGCCACCGCCACCACCGGTGGAGGTGCGGTTGAAGACGGCCGAGCAGGTCTTGTTTGCGTTCAAGGTCACCACCCCATCGGAACAATCCGAATCTCCGCTCCAGTAGGAGAAATAAGAGCCGGAGGATGCAGTAGCCTTGAGCGTAACGAAGGTGCCGAAATCGTACCTGGCTTGGCAGATCGTTCCACAAGTGATCCCGGACGGGGCGGATTCGACCGTACCGATACCCGTGCCCGCCTTTGCGACGGTGAGGGTGCGCGGTCCGCCGAGTTCAAACACGGTGTTCGCCGAACTGGTGCCGTAGGCCCGTTTTCCGTCGGGGCTGACTGCAATTCCCGTCGGTTGGGCGTCCACGGGGATGGCGCCGACACTCCGGTTGGTGGCCGTTTCCAGCACACTGATGGTGTTGCTGCCCCGATTGGCGACGTAGACCCGGCTGCCGTCCGGACTGACGGCGATGCCGGTCGGCTGCAACCCCACGGAGGTCGTCGTGATCAGGCCGGTTACGGTGTCATACGCCGTGACCGAATTGCTTAGCTGGTTCGAGACGTAAATCTTTCTGCCATTCGGCGTCACGGCAATTCCCACCGGGCGCGAACCTGTGGGAACAGGGTCGGCGGCCTCACCGGTCAGCAGCGGGTCGTAAATGGCGACCTCGTCAGCGCCGGAGAATGCCAGGTAGACCCGCTTTCCGTCGGGGCTCACCGCGATGCCGAGGGGCATGCTGCCCGGGCGCGTGACATTCCCGATCACCTGCCTGGTGGAAATGTCTATCACCGAAACGGCGCCGCCATCGCGGTTGTCGGACACATACAGCAGGCGCCCGTCCGGACTCACGGCGATTCCCAGCGGATTGGGCTGCGTGCCCCCGCCGGCCGCGACGGGAATCACGTCAACCCAGGCGATCAGGGCGGAGTCCAGCACGTAGACGCCCAAGGCACCGCCGGCCACGTACACCCGCTTCCCGTCGGGATTCGCGGCAACGCCCTGGACGGGCACCGGCCCGGAAGGGTCCACCAGGTTCGAGAACAGCACCCGATTCGTGGCGGTGTTGATGATGCTGACGGTGCCGTCTTCCTTATTGGCCACATACGCCTTTCGTCCGTCGCGGCTGAAGGCCACGCCTTCCGGAGCGGAACCCAGGACTATGCTTGCGGTCTTGGCCGGAGCAGGAAAGTACACGTCCAGGTCGAAGGCCCGGGGGCTGATGGCCGTGCCCTGCGGCGTCGTCAGGTAAATCGGACCCGTTGTTGCACCCAGCGGCAGCACCACGGCGCGCAGGGTGGGACTTGCCGCATTGAAGCCGCCCACGGGGGTTGTGTCGAAATCTATGAGGGCGCTGTCTGCGTCGGGGCCGAAACCCGTGCCCACGATCGTCACGATGGTGCCGGGCAGTCCCCCGGACGGGGTGACGAATTCAATGCGCGGGCCCTCCGGCTTGGCAATCTGGGTGCCGGTGAAGGTGCCGCCGCCGCCGGAGGCGGACTGGCCCCAGATGCCGCTGACGTTCCTCTCCGCAAGATTGAGGGCCGTTATGGCCCAATCGTTTTGCGGGCAGGGAGAGCGGGTCAGGGTACCGGCGACGGTTTCTTCGGCTGCCCCTCCCTCGAAAATGCCGTCCGGACAATCTATGTCCCCGCTGAACCTGCCGGAGCCGGTGACTCCGTCCTCGGTTTGGAACAGTTCCGCCTGCCAGTTTCCCGTCACCTGACCCTGGGTGGGGTTCACTCCCTGCCACGTGCCGGCCCACACCCCGGAAAGGTCGGGAGGCGGGGGATCGGAGGAATTTTGCTCTTCTTCTTCCTCCTCCCGGCACCCGGCAACCAGCATCAGGCACAACAGAATACCCAACAGCAGGATAACCCGCCCCGCGGGCAGGTCCGCCCATCGTGGGAACCGCTTCTTTGCCAGCGTCTGCGCTTTCATTTGTCTCTCCCTCTCAAAGGAACCCGGAATCTCCCCACCCATCAACGGATACACGGCCGGACCGCGTGGGCGGGAGCCTTGCCGTCTTTCGCTTCACGGTACTGCGGGGGGAACTACAAATGGCATACAGCGGACCTACACTTGCCTTACGGATGCGGCCGGTTCGGGCCGGATACAACGGCAACGGCCGGCTGGGGCGATGGGAAAAGGCGCGCCCCAAAACGTATTGACGACGCGGAATGGTGTAGAAGGCCTTGCGGGGAGACGGATTGATGCCGGTCGCTGTTTTTCGGGAAGGGGGGGGCGGCGGCGCTTTCGCGCCGCCGGTTGGAAGGAGGCGGAGTACGAGATTATTCCAGCGTCAGAATGGGAATCTCCATTGCGGCGGTCACGCCCGCGTGGTCCGAAGGCCACAGGCCCGAAGGGGTCATGTCCGCCGGATCGTCGCCGCTGAGCACAACGGAAGGCGCGCCCACCAGGGAAGTCGGCAGAACGGAGAGGTTGTTGCGCACGAAGATCACGTCAATGCGCTCGTGCAGATAGGCGTTCACGTCCGTGAGCGTTTCGTCCCGGCAGCAGGTGAAGCCCTCGGCGGGGCGTCCCCTGCGGCGGGTCCACAGGTCCACGTAACCCGCATTGCCGAACAGGAAGTAGGCATCCGAAGGAGCGTCCGCGGGCGAGGAGTTGATATCCCCCAGCAGCACCACGGGCAGCGCCTCCTCACTCATTTGAAAGATTATTTCCCGTGCCTGGGAACCGCGGATCAGCGGGCCCGGGCCGGCGTCCACCGGTTCCAGGTGGGTGTTGACGATGCGGTAGGTCCTGTCGTTCACCGTGGCGTCCACGGCCAGGAAGCCCCGCGTGAACTCGATGTCCACGCCTGCCACGGTGACGGCCAGATTGTTCTCGAAGGTTTGGGCCAGCTCGTTCGCTGTGGCAATGCCGCTGCGCTTCAGGATCACGTCGCGGTCGGTGATGCGGATGTCACTGAATTTCGGGCTGCCGTCCTCGTTGAAGCCGGCGAACATGGGCAGTTCCACGTCCGCGTTTTCATTCTGCGCCGCCACCTCGTAGTGCAAGTCACGCTCGGCAAGCGCATGCAGGAGGATCTCCAGATAATCCATCAGCACGTCCGTCGCGGGCTGGGGATTGCCGATCAGAAAATCGCCGGGTGACTGGATACGGAAGAGCACCGCCTCCTGCAGCCCAATTATATCCGGCTGCTCACGTTCGATTTGCTCCGCCAGGGCGGCGGCCCGTTGCGGAAAATCGGTGGCGAGCACGGTCTGAAATATCTGTGCCACCACCACGGGCACGTCCCCGGGCGTTTCCGCATCGAAAATGCGGAATATGCTGGCGCCGATGTACAGGTTCTGCGTCATCACCTTCAGCGGACGCGGCTCCAGCACCCTGAGCCTCGTGGTGTGACCATCCGCCAAGGCGGGGCCCGGCTGCGCGGCGCCAAGCATGGCCAGACCCAGGAACAGGGCAAACATTAATTTCATTCCGCACCGTGGCGAAGCGACACGGGGCCTCGGGCAGACTGTAGGTGCAATGCGGTTCTTCGTGTTCATGAGCCTCTCTCCTCCTGGTATTTCCGGTGCCGAAAATCGGCGATCAGGGACCTGCACATCGTCCCTCCACGTCCGACGCTAGGGTAATCGAGCTTACATTTGATCTACAGCACCCTTACAGATGGCTTACAAAACGAAGTCTGCGGCAGGCGGGAAGGGGGGTGGAAAACGCGCGGGGGCGCAGGACGGCAGGGCCGGCCCGCAAAAGCTGGAGCGGCGGGGTCAACGTTTGGGCAGGGATCGCTTCAATTTTTTGGCCTCCTTGAGCCACCATTCCATGCCCATCTTGCGGAACAGCTTGATGGCCTCGTCCGCATAGCCTTTCGCCACCGCGGCATTGCCCTTGTCCTTGTACAATTCCGCGAAGAAGAGAGTGGCTGTGGCCTCAATCGAGGCTGATCCCCTGTCGCGGGCCACCTGAAGGCTCTTCTTCATGGAGGCCTCGGCCTTCTTCCAGTCTTTCGCCGCGGAGGCGATAGCCAGGGCCGCGTGGGCGATATGCTCGCCCAGTTTCCCCCCGCTGGGGCCGCAGAGCTTCAATGCCCGGTTGGCATGGGAAGCGGCCTCCTTCACCCTGCCCTCCTGTGCATAGCGCTGGGCGAGAAAGGCGTAGTAGCTCGAAAGCCCCAATTCCGATTCCGTGGCCTCGAGAATGTCAATCCCCTCGTGCATCAGGGAAAACCCTTCGTCCGGCTTGCCCAGCATGCCGGCCGAAAACCCGATGCCCCAGGTGGCCATTCCCTCCAGCAAGGCATTGCCGGTACGGCCGGAGACGTGGCGGGCCTTCTTCAGCGGTTCCTGGGAACGGGCCCAGTCTCCGCGAATCAGTCGGAGAATTCCCGAGCAGACGTTGCCCATGGCCTCGATGTTGGGGTTGCCAAGTGTCTTCGCGGCCTTGAGTATTTTCTTGATGAGGGCCTCGCCTTTGTCGAATTCCCCGGTGAACGCGTAATTCAACAGCAGAATTCCCATGGAGTTGAGCGCTTCCGCCTTTCTGTCCTGCTGTTCGAGCATGGGAATTCCCTCCTTCAGCTGGGCGATGCCCCTGGGGAATTCCGCCATATAGAAATAATTACGCCCCATGTAATTGACGATCAGGGCATGCAGATGTGGATTGGCAACCACCGGCTCCATGTCCAGGCAGGCCTGGTATCTGGCCAGGGCCGCGGCGTGATTCCCCAGGGCATAGTTCATCATGCCGACCCAGAAGGTGGCATTGACGATGCGGGCCCTGTCCTTGAGTTCGCGGGCGTATTCCAGCGAGGTCTCGAGCGCCCTGAGGATTTCCTGGGACGGAGAGTAAAATGACACCGTGCCCCACTTGACGGCCAGGTCTATGTGCCGCCGCATGGCCTCCTCGGTGGGCTCCGCCGCCTTCAGCAGCTCCATCGCGGCCAGATAGTGCTCGCGCGCATCCACCAGCGAAAAATACTGATAGGCCTTGTCGCCGGCCTGCTCCAGGGCTTGCAGGGCCTTCTCCGTGTTGCCGCTGTTTCGATAGTGGTGAGCCAGCACCTCGTAGTGCTCTTCCAGGCGCTCGGCAAACAGCTCCTCGATGGCTTTTCCCACCCCCTCGTGCAATTCCTTGCGCCGCTGCAAGAGCAAGGATTCGTAGGCGACCGACTGGGTGATGGCGTGATGGAAGCGGTAGGTGGCCTCGGGAATTACGTCCACCTGCTGAATCAGTTCCATGGTCTTCAGGGTTTCCAGGGATTGCGGCAGCTGCTGCGGCGCTTCGGAAATCCGCTTCAGCACTTCCTGCCCGAACCGCAGCCCGATCACCGATGCCAGCCGCAGGGTGTTCAGGACCGCTTTGTCGAGCCGGTCCAGGCGGGTGCGCACCACGGCCTGGGCGTTGTCCGGGAAGGTGAGTTTTTTCCGGGGGCGGGCCAGCGCGGCCCGGCCGTTTTTCACCACCACCGTCCTTTCCTCCACCAGGGCGCGGCATAGTTCCTCGATGAAAAACGGATTGCCCTCGGTGTGTTTCTGGATCAGTTCGGGCAGGCCTTCGGGCAGCGCCTCGACCCCCATCACCGCGCTTGCAATTCTTTCGGTTTGAGCCTCGTCCAGCGGTTTCAGGCCGATGTGGGTGTGGTGGCTCATGTTTCCCCACTGGGCGGGGTATTCAGGCCTGTAGTTGATGACCATCATGAGGGGGTAGTGGGCGATGACGCCCATCAGGCTGCGCATGGCCTTCATGGAGGCTTCATCGGCCCAATGCCAGCTCTCGAATATCCCCAGCATGGGTTTGTGCCGCACGTTCATGGTGATCAAGGCAGCCAGCGCTTCCTCGATGGTGTTGCGCAACTCCTCCCCCTCCAGGCGCGGGGGAAGGGGGTAATCCTCCGATTTCAGGGACAGCAGGTGCAAAAAGACGGGTATGTAGCGCGCCAGCCCGGGGTCAATGGCCCGCACGTTGCGCACCACCTTCTCCACCTGCACGGCGGGGTCGTCCTCCTCACGCAGGCGCAGGCCACGGCGCAGGCCATCCAGAAACGGCAGATAGGGGGTGTTGGTGCCGTCCGGCCGGCAGTGTCCCTGCAGCTCGATCACGCGCCCGCGTTCCAGACTGTGGCGGAACTCATGAAGCAGGCGGCTTTTGCCCATGCCGGCCTCTCCGACCACGGTGACGATCTGGCCCTGGCCCGCACAGGCCTTGTCCAGGGAGTCGCGCAAGATCGCCAGCTCCTGCTCGCGCCCGGTGTAAGGCGTGAAGCCCCGCTGCTCGGCCGCCTCGAAGCGGTCGCGCGTGCGGGATTCCCCTATCACCCGATGCGCCACCAGGGGCTCCGATTTTCCCTTCAGGGCCAGCGGTTTCAGGGCTTCGGTCTTAAAATACGGACCGATCAGGCGGTGGGTATCGGGGCACACCAGGATTTCGTCCACGCCGGCCTTGGATGCGAGGCGGGAGCCAAGAATTACGGTATTGCCGACGATCTCGTAGCGGCCGGCCCTGCTGTCCCCGGCGTGCGCAACGATCAGGCCGGTGCTGATGCCCGAATGCAGCCTGAACGGCATGCCGATCCCGCCTTCGATTTCGTGGCTCATGTCGCGCACGAACTCGTGCAAACTCAACGTACAGCGCACCGCCCGCTGGGGGTCGTCCTCATGGGCGCGGGGAATCCCGAACAGGGCCAACACCTCGTCCCCGACGAACTGGTTGACGATTCCCCCGTGATCTTCAACGATGCGCAACGCCCCTTCCTTGATGCGGCCTATGATGGATTTCACCTCTTCGGGATCGAGCCTCTCGTTCAAGGCTGTGTAACCGGAGAAATCGCAAAAAGCGATCGTGGCCGGACGCCGCTCTCCCTCCCCGGCAAGGGGGGGCGGGGGCTCCTCGGCCTGCGGGGCTTCGGCGAAAGAAG
>CBDUSX010000128.1:0-7494 GCA_965369935.1 uncultured bacterium | reverse complement strand
CAAAGGGCCATTTCAGCACCATGTCACATCGATCCTGGCGTCCGCTCATCGCAATTGTGCTGCTCGTGGCCAGCGGTTTCTGGACGGCCTGGGAGGTGGCGCGGAGCGGAGAGGCCCCGCCGGGTTCCGCCGCTTCGGAGGCGCGTCCGTCCTATTGCGAGCCGTTGTTCGAGGCCAACCGCGCCCGCTGGCCCGCGGAGCTCTCCGGCGCCCTGGAAGCCGCGCGCAGTCTGTACGTGTTGGGCGTCTGCCATCTGGAAATAGCCAAGTACCGCGAAGCGGAACGCTACTTCGAACTGGGCCTGGAAACCGCGCCCGGACTGGGGCCCCACTGGCGGTTGAAGCTGTTTCAGGCGGCAATGGACGGCGACAACAGGACGGCGCGGGCGTTGACCCTGCTAAATAGCTTGCTCGAAGCCCAGCCCCCGCCGGAGTTGGTGGAGCGCCTGCGGAATTTGCTCAGCGGCCGGCGGGAAATCGCCTCGGAGGAATCCGCCGAGGCGGACTATCAATATCTGGGGGCTTTCTTCGCGCGCGTGGAGCCGGCGCCCGAGGACTACGATCTGCTGCTCTACCTGCGGGAGCTGGCGGGGCGGTTCGACAATGCCAAGCTGCGCTGGAAGGCGCGGGTGATGCTGTGGCAGGTGCCCAGGGACGAGCAGACGGCGCTGGAGGGGGCGCGCTCCCTGCGCCGGCCCCGTCTGAAAGGGGCGTATTATCTCAGGCGCGTGCGCAACCTGTACCGGTTGCGCCTGTTTCCCCAACTTATCAAGGAGCTGGAGGCGCCGGGGCTGCCCCGCTGGGCCGGCGAGCCCGCCCGCAAGATGGGCAGCTACTATTTCCTGAGCCTGATCCGGGAAAAGAAGTACCTGCGGGCCGCCCTGCAAATCGTCAACCCGCGGGTCGTCGAGCGCTTCGCCCTGGCCCGGCGGGACGTGCTGCGCATTGCGGTGCAGGTGAATTTGCGGCGCCGCACCATCCCCAAGGCCATCAGGCGCATCCGCGAGTTGGAAGCGCTGGACGCGGCGGAGGAAAACCTGCCCCGCTTTCATCTGGAAGTGGCGCGCTACTACGAGCAAAAGAGGAACTTGCGCGCCATGATCGCCTGGTGCCGGCGCGTGCTGCGGAAATATTCCAGCCAGCCGGAGGCGGCGATGGCCTACTGGCTGCCCATCTGGAATTACTACGTCCGCGGCGACCACCCCCGGGCGGTGGCCTGGAGCGAGCGGGCCATCGCCAACACGGAGAGCTTCGGCGCGGAAACCCGCTCCCGGTATTACTACTGGCGCGCCCGCAGCCTGATGGCCCAGGGCAAGGAGGAGCAGGGGCGCCAAGCCTGGCAGGATTTGCAGAAGCTCTGGCCGACCACCTACTACGGCCTGATGGCCCGCCGCGCCGATGGTGAAGGCCCGGAACCTCCACGCTTCACCCTGGGGGAGCGCAAGCCGGGCCCTGCGCCGAAGCCCCCGGCCCTGAAAGCTATCTGGGAGGTGCCTCCCCTGCGCGCCGCGCTGTTCCTGTTCGTGGTGGGGGAAGAAGAGCAGGCCGCGGGGATGATGGGCAGAGTGCTGGGGGAGCCCATGGCCGACGGGCTGCTTAACGAATTGGGGGAGGTGTTCAAATACTTCAACCGCTTTCGGCTGCAATACCGCATCACGGCCAACTACTTCTATTCGGAGTTGAAACGCCGCCCGGTCTCCGACAGCCCCATCTGGCGCCACGCCTATCCCAAGGCGTTCTGGGAACACGTGCTGGAGCAGACCAGCAGCCAGCAGGTGAGCCCGTTCTTCGTGCTGGCCGTGATGCGCGAGGAGAGCAACTTTCACGCCGCCGCGGATTCGAGGGCCGGGGCCAAGGGGCTGATGCAGCTCATGCCCAGCACCGCGCGCATGGTGGCCAGGCGCAACCGCCTGCCGTACGACGAGGCGGCGCTGACGCGCCCGGGATTCAACATCACCCTGGGCACGCTGTACCTGAAAGGCGTGCTGAAGCGCAACAAGTGGAATCCGGTGCTGGCCGCGGCTTCCTACAATGCCGGGCCCAACGCGGTGAGAAAGTGGCGGCGCAAATTCCGGGGCCTGCCCATTGACGAGTTCGTGGAAAGCATCCCCTATGACGAAACCCGCGGCTACGTGAAGCGGGTCATTTCCTCCTATCTCATTTACCGGGAACTCTACCATCCCTCGGCCGCATCCGGCCGCTCCTCCGATGGCGCCACGCCACCGTCGAACAGCCCTTGACAAGCGCCCGCACGGCCTCGTATGAATTACGGTTACGACAGCATTAAGATTTTGCTGCGGGCCGGGCTTTGCGGAGCGCAATGACTCATATGCCCTGCTTCTGCCTGCTGGTTTGCGCAGGAAATTGAACCCGAGCCGTGGGTTCCGTATCAATCAATTTACTGGATGACTTTAGGCTTGATGACTCAGACATGTGGCGCTACGCGGCTCCGTGCGCAGATCTTAAGAAAGCCGGTCAAATATGCCGATTCGAAAAGAAGGTCTTGAGGGCGGAAATTCGCTCCCCGCGGCCAACGCGGATAGAGGGATGATGGTGGGTTCGTGGACGGTTTCAACCTGACGGGATGCGATGATTGAAATACGGGAACTGAGCAAGCATTACGGAAACATCAAGGCGGTGGACGGAATTTCCTTCCACGTCAAGCAGGGCGAGGTACTCGGATTCCTGGGGCCCAACGGCGCGGGGAAGTCCACCACCATGAAGATGATCACCTGCTACATCCAGCCCACCAGCGGCACCGTGGAGGTGGGCGGCAAGGACATCCACACAGACCCGGTGGCCGTGCGCGAGCAGATCGGCTACCTGCCGGAAAGCGCAGCCTCCTATCCTGAAATGACCGTCCGTGAGTTCCTGAGCTTCGTGGCCGAGGTGCGTGGGTTCAGCGGCGCCGAGCGGGCCTTGCGCATCGACCGCGTCACGGAATTGACCGCCCTGGGCAACGTGCAAAACCAGATCATTGACACCCTGTCCAAGGGATACCGCCAGCGGGTCTGCTTCGCCCAGGCGCTCATTCACGATCCTCCGGTGCTGATCCTGGACGAGCCCACCGACGGGCTGGACCCCAACCAGAAGCACGAGATGCGCGAAGTGATCCGGCGCATGAGCAAGGACAAGACCATCGTGCTGTCCACCCACATTCTGGAAGAGATGGAAGCGGTGTGCGGGCGGGCCATCATCATCGCCGGGGGCGCCATCGTGGCCGACGGCACCCCCCGCGCCCTGGCGGCCATGTCCAGATACCACAACGCCGTGACCCTGCGCCTGCGGGACGGGGGCAAGCAGGCGCTGGCCAAGGAGCTGGAAAAGCTGAAAGGGGTGGGCGAAGTGGAGTTGCTGGCCGGCCAGAAGAGCGGCCCCACCGCCTTTCGGATTTTCGCCAAAAAAGGCCAGAGCATCCTGCAGGAGGTCACGCGGTTCCTGGAGAAAAAGAAAATCGGCGTGGACGAGGTGTACCTGGAGCACGGCCGGGTGGACGAGGTGTTCCGCGAGGTCACCCAGGGTGCGCCCTGACAACCTGAGATTGGAACCGGGCTAAAAACTTAGGTGTGCGCCGCGCCCTGCGAGACACCCGCCGCGCCCTTCCCTTCGACGGGCTCAGGACAGGCGGCAGGCTCAGGACAAGCTCGTTCCCCGGGAACGCGGCTCGGGTTCTCCGCTCAGGCCACGGCCTGAGGAGCCCGATGGCCTGAGTAGAAAAGCAGGGAAGGACCGGGCTTGGGCCATATTTGTCATTTTTGAGACCGCTTGCAGCAGGAGCAAGGTAGGATGAAGCATTCTTTGCCGATCATAAAACGGGAGTTGATGGGCTATTTCCGGTCCCCGGTGGCCTACGTGTTCATCATCATCTTCCTCCTCTCCACCAGCGGCACCACCTGGTACCTGGGCAATTTCTATACGTCCAACGAGGCCGGCCTGGAGTTGTTTTTCTTTTTCCATCCCTGGCTCTACCTGTTCCTCATCCCCGCCATGGGGATGCGCCTTTGGGCGGAGGAGCGGCGCACGGGCACCGTGGAAATCCTGCTGACCCTGCCGATCAGTACCGTCACCGCGGTGGTGAGCAAGTTCCTCGCTTCCTGGCTGTTCGTGGGCCTGGCCCTGGCGCTGACGTTTCCCATGGTCATCACCACCTATTACCTGGGTTCTCCCGACGGCGGCGTGATCGTGACCGGATATTTCGGCAGTTTCCTGATGGCCGGCGCCTACCTGGCCATCTCGAGCTTCACTTCCTCCCTCACCAAGAACCAGGTGATCAGCTTTATTCTCAGTTTCCTGATCTGCCTGATCCTGGTGCTGCTGGGCTGGGGCGTGCTGACCCGCACCCTGGTGGAGTTTTTCCCGATCTGGATGTCGGACCTGATTACGCGCTTCAGCTTCACCATCCATTTTAACGGCCTCAGGCGGGGCATCATTGACCTGCGCGACGTGGTCTACTTTGTTTCCATTATCGCCGTGATGCTTTACGCCAACGTGCTCGTGCTCGACAACAACCGATCGTCCTGAGTGAAAACCGCATGAAGAAATCGAGTCACCCCAAGCTTAAGCAAAGGCTCTCTTCGCTGGCGGCCTTCGGCCTGCTGGCGGTGGCGCTGGTGGCCGTGAACGTCATCGCCGGGTTCCTGCCTTACCGCCTGGACATCACCGAGGAGGGCTTGTACACGCTCTCGGAAGGCTCCAGGAAAATTGTTGGCAACCTGAAAGAGCCGGTGAGAGTGAAGTACTTCTTCAGCGAAGGCCACGAGAACCTGCCCGTCAACCTGAAGACCTACGCGCTCAAGGTGCAGGAACTGCTGAGGGAGTACGAGTCCCGCTCCGGGGGCAAGCTGGTGCTGGAAATGCTGAACCCCAGGCCGGATACGGACGAGGAGCAATGGGCGTCCCGCTACGGCCTGCAGGGTGTGCAGATGCCCAACGGGGAGCGCTTCTTTCACGGCTTGGTGGCGCTTTCCGGCGGGCAGGAAGCCGTGGTGCCGTACTTTGACAACCGCCGCGAAAAATTTCTGGAGTACGACATTTCAGAGGTGGTTTCGCGGGTGACCCGGAAATCCCAGGATAAAATCGGCATCATCTCCTTCCTGCCCATGCTGGGCAGGATCAATCCGCGCACCGGCCAGAACCAGGGCGAGTGGGCCTTGATCCGGGAAATGCGGAAAATCTTCGAGATCGAGGACCTGATCGTCGCGGACCTGGCGGAGATTCCCGAATCCATTAGCCTGGTGCTGCTGATCCATCCCAAGCTGATCACCAGCACCATGGCCTATTCCCTGGACCAGTATCTGGTGCGGGGGGGGCGGCTGATGGTGCTTACCGATCCCTTCTCCCGGCAGGACACCAGCGACCCCAACCGGATGGACAGCCGGTTCAGCAGCAATCTGGCAAAGCTGTTCAAGGCCTGGAACATCGAGTTCGACAGCGAGCGGGTGGTGGCCGACCTTTCCCTGGCCACCCGGGTCAATACCCAGGCCCAGGGGGTGATGGAATTTCCCGTCTGGCTCACTTTCCGTGGAGATTATTTCAACCGGGATTCGGTGATTACCAGCCAGCTGGAATCCCTGACCATGCCGGATGCGGGCGCTTTCTCGACCGGGGAGGGCTTCAAGTACACCTTCACCCCCCTGCTCACTTCCTCCAAGAACTCCGGCACGGTGGACCGCATCTCCGTGCGCATGGCGCGCGGGCCCCTGGACCTGGCGAAGGACCTGAAAATTGACGGCAAGCCCCGCGTGCTCTCGGCCCTGGTGACGGGCAAGTTCGAATCGGCCTATCCCGGCGGTCCGCCCCCGCCGCCTGAGCCGGAAAAGGGCAAGAAGCCCAGGAAGATCGTGCGCAAGCTGCCCCATCTGGCCAAGGCCGAAAAGGAATCCTCCCTGCTGCTGGTGGGGGACACGGATTTCATCGCCGACCGGTTTTCCGTGCGCACCATCAATTTCTTCGGACAGACGGTGTACTCCCCGCTCAACGACAATCTTAATTTCATGCTAAACGCGGTGGAATTCCTGGTCGGCAACCAGGACCTGATTCACATCCGCTCCCGCGGCAGGCTCTCCCGCCCCTTCACCAGGGTGGCCGAGCTGCAGGTGTCGGCGCAGAAAAAATACCAGCGGCAGGAAAAGGAGCTCTCCGACTCCCTGAGGCAGGTGCGGGAGCGGCTGGAAGCGTTGCAAAGCCGGGAGCAGGACGGACAGAAAGTGCTGCTCAACGCCGCCCAGATCGCCGAAATCAAGAAGTTCCGGCTGGAGGAAGGCCGTACCCGCAAGGCCCTGCGCGAGGTGCGCAAGGTGCTGAGGCAGGACATCGAGACCCTGGGCAACCGGCTGTTGCTCACCAACCTGCTGGCCGTCCCGTTTCTGGTGGCCTTGTTCGGTTTTGTGACGATCATCCGCAGAACCATGCGCAGTGGAGGTAAGTCTTGAAATTGAAGACAATGGCCATCGGCACCGGCGTCTTGCTGGTGGTGGCGGTGGGCGGGTTGCTGATCAACCGGCACGCCAATGCGCCCCTCTCCCAGGGCGAAGAGGGCAAACCGCTGCTGGAAGGCATTGACATGGCCAAGGCGGCCAGCATCGAAATCAATTCCAACGACGGACGCGTCACCATCGAGGAGAATCAAGGCATCTGGACCGTGAAGCAGCAGGGCGGTTTCCCCGCCAGCGAGGATAAGATCAGGAAATTCCTGCTCAAGCTTTCCTCGGAGCGCATCGAGCACCAGGTGACCGAAAACACGGAAAAACTGGCCGAGTTGCGCCTGCTGACTTTGGAGGAAAGCGGCAACAAGTTCGACAAGCAGAAGACCGCCATCACCTTCTTCATCAATGACGCCGAGGGCCAGCCGATGTACGGCCTGATGATCGGGGGAGACCGCCGCACCAAACGGGGAATGAGCGCGGGCTATGGCGGGCAGTACGTGCGCTTTCCGGACACGCATGCGGCCTACCTGATCGCCGAGCCGCTGTTCATAGACACCATGTCCAAGGACTGGCTCCGCCTGCGCATCTTCGCCTTCGAGCACAAGAAGCTGGTCAGCCGCTTCCGCGTCAGGCAGCCGGGGCAAAAACCCCTCGTGTTCGCCCGCGAGGATGCGGAAAAGGAATGGAAAATTCAGGGCGGCGGCAAGGCCAAGCTGGACATGGAGGACGTGAATATCCTGGCCCGGCGCATCGGAGACCTGGAGCTGAACCACATCGCGAAGGCGGGCAAGAGCGTCAAGGAACTGGGCATGGCGCGCACGGCCACGGTGGATTTCGAACTGTTCGACAAGCGCGCCTACCGGATGGACATCGGCACGAAAAATGCGGAAGTCGGGGACGACGAATTCCGCTACGTGACCGTCTCGGCCAAGCTGGCCGCCGAAGCCGGGGATGAGGCCCTGCAGAAGGAAGTGGCGGAGTTCAACCGGACGTTCTCCGGACGGGTCGTCGCCATATACGACTGGGAAGCTGAGCAACTGCTGAAAAAAATCGCCGACCTGCAAGTCAA
>CBDUSX010000127.1:0-7641 GCA_965369935.1 uncultured bacterium | reverse complement strand
ATGCTTTCGGTGTTTCTGGTAGGGCTGTACGTATTCGTGCTGTCCATATTCGTGGGCTTCGAGATCATTTCCAAGGTGCCGCCCATGCTCCACACGCCCCTGATGTCCGGCACCAACGCCATTTCGGGCATTACCCTGGTGGGGGCGGTGGTGGCCGCGGGCTTCAGCGAGCACCTGCTGACCACGGTGCTGGGCACCCTGGCCGTCATCTGCGGCTGCATCAACGTGGTGGGCGGCTACCTGGTCACCGGCCGCATGCTGCGCATGTTTAAAAAGAAGTAGCCAAGAAGAAATAGGCAAAAAGAAATAAAGAACCGGGCAGGCAAAGGAAGAGGAGCATAGGCGGATATGGCGGACATCCTGTTGAAAATAGCCGAGGCGAGGGACTGGATTTATCTGTTCTCCGCCGTCTGCTTCATCGTCGGCATCAAGATGCTCACCTCCCCGGAGACCGCGGCCAAGGGCAATTACCTGTCCGCCTTCGCCATGCTGCTCACGGTGGGCGTCACCCTCATCTCCGGCCAGATCACCGATTTCACCTGGATCGCGGTCGGCATCGCCGTGGGCGCGGTGGTGGGCATCTTCGCCTCCCGGTTGGTGCACATGACGGCCATGCCCCAGATGGTGGCCCTGTACAACGGCCTGGGGGGCGCGGCATCGGCCCTGGTGGCCACCTCGGAATACCTGCGCCGGCTGGACGAGCTGACGACCTTCCTGAGCACGGTGATCCTGCTGTCCCTGTTCGTGGGCTCGCTCACCTTCACCGGCAGCATGGTGGCCTATGCCAAGCTGCAGGAGCTGGTGTCGGGCCGTCCGGTGGCGTTTCCCGGCCAACACCTGCTGAACCTGCTGCTGATGACGGGCACCCTGGCCATCGGGGTGTTTCTGGTGGCCATGGAGCCGATGAACATCCCCTGGTTCGTGGCCGTGTCCGGGATCGCCATGGTGCTGGGGGTGCTGGTGGTGATCCCCATCGGCGGGGCGGACATGCCGGTGGTGATCGCCTTGCTCAATTCCTACTCGGGCATCGCCGTGTCTTTCACGGGCTTCGTGCTGTCCAACAACGTGCTGATCATCGTGGGCTCCCTGGTGGGCGCCTCGGGCATCTTCCTCACCAATGAAATGTGCGTGGCCATGAACCGCTCCATCTGGAACGTGCTCTTCGGCGGGTTCGGCCTGGACTCCGCGGCAGGGGCGGCGGAGGGGGCGCAGGCCGCCCAGGGCAGCGTCAAGCCCTATACGATCTCCGACGCCGTCAACGTGCTGGAAGCCTCCCAGACGGTGGTATTCGTGCCCGGCTACGGCATGGCCGCCTCCCAGGCCCAACACGCCGTGCGCGAGCTCGGCGACAACCTGGAGGAGTTGGGGATAGACGTGAAATACGCCATCCACCCGGTGGCGGGCCGCATGCCGGGCCACATGAACGTGCTGCTGGCCGAGTCCAACGTGTCCTACGACCTGCTCAAGGACATGGACGAGATCAACCCGGAATTCAAGCGCACCGACGTGGCCATCGTGATCGGCGCCAATGACGTGGTCAACCCCGCCGCGAATGAAGATCCGAGCAGTCCCATCTACGGCATGCCCGTGCTGAACGTGGAGGAAGCGGCGACGGTGATGGTGCTGAAACGCAGCATGAACCCCGGCTTCGCGGGCATTGACAACGCCCTGTTCCTGAAGGACAACACCATGATGCTGTTCGGTGACGCAAAATCCACCCTGAACAAGCTGGTCGAGGGGATGAAAGGCTGAGCCGCGCCCGCGGCACCGCCCGGGAACGCCGGGCCCGATTCGTCGTTAAACCCCGTAGTCATGCAACGCTGATTTGTGGAGAAAAATCCTCTGGTTTTTTTCTCCGGCGCGTGACTAATATGCGCCACCCGGCAGAGTGGCTTTAAGGAGAATCGCGGCCCGCGAATCACCGCATGCGGCGCGGGGGACGCCGGCCAATTTCCACGAAGATTAGGGACAAAAGTAAGGGGAATCCACAGTGACTGTGTACCGCGAGGAAAATCGCACCTACTTCACGGACCTTAATGACGACGAAACCGAGTTCGACGCCGACCGGTTTCTCACCGAAGTGGGGGCCCAGTTCCAGTCGGACAACATCGTCCAGGAAGTGCGCTGGCGCATCAACGTGCTCAAGGAAATATCCGCCCGCCCGGAACTGAGCGAGGTCAGCGAAGGGCTGCGCAACCGGCTCACGCAGATTTTCACCGGCGGCGGCGCCGAAGAGGAGGTGCTGGACAAGCTCAAGGCCCTCACCGAGATCAAGCGTGACGACGGCGAGGCGGTGGAGTTGCGGCGCTTCCTCAAACGCGGCAAGCGCACCCTCAACGAGCAGGAATACAGGACCCTGCTGGCCAAGAAGATCGAAAACACCGAATTCCAGATGGTCAACCTGATGGCCTTCTTCCCGGAGTCCAAGGATACCCTGAGGGAACTGACCCAACAGCTGCGCGACCTGATCGGAAACATCAAGGACCACAGCAAGCCCATCACCGTCATCAAGGCGCAGGAAGACAACATCCGCAGTTCCGAGCCGTTCTCCGCCTACGAGGACTTCAAGTCGCACTTCCTGCGCGACTGGCTGTCTCAGTTTTCCGACATGAGCGAGGAAGAAATCGCGGGACTTTCGCCCGAAGGCATCCAGCAAATGGTGGTCGAGCATCAGCGCCATCAGATGACCCACCTGCTGAAATCCAAAATCACCCTGTCCGACGTGGACATGACCGATCACCTGGGTCTGCACGACACCCTGGAAGGTGGATTTGCGGAGGAGGAATTTTGGGAGAGCGCCAACGAGGCGGCCAAGAGAGGTTTCACGCAATTTGTACTCTCGGTGATCCGCTCCTTTGGGGTGCTTAAAGGGCAGCGCTACGCCTTCTTCCAGTCCAATGAAGACGAGGAGCAGTACCTGCTCTTCGGGGTGGGAATCGCGGAACTGGACGGCAGCGATGACGGCGCGATCGAGATGGTGCCCTATATGAAGCCCTTTACCCGCAAGAGCGGCTACCTGCTGGAAATCCGCAAGCGCGAGTTGGGCGACCCGGATCAGTATTTTCACGAGTTGCGCCACTACGTGCTGCCGTTCCTGTTCGCCTTCGACCAGATTCAGAACTTCGCCGTCAGCAAGGATTTGATGACGTTTTTCACCAGCGGCTATTAGGCTTCCGCGGGCCGCGGTTTCCCCCTTCGCGCTCTGCCCGCGGCACGCCCCGCAACCCGCGGGGCGATTTCCCCGTATCAATATAGGCAGACGCCGGATGGCAAGCCCGCGCCGCTTCCCGCAAGTTTTTTTTATGCGCGTGGCCGGGAATTTGTCCTATACTCCCCTGCAATTCTGCAATTTCAGAGCACCGTAGACTTATCAGCGGAAAGGCGGGCACCCGGATGGCGGATCAAGGAAGGGTTTTCAATCCCGCGGACGGCGAGCCGGACGAGTTCGACGAGGAGCGGCTGCTCACCGAGGCTAATTCCCTCTTCAAGTCCGAAGAGGTGCTGCAAGAGGTGGGGTGGCGGATCGCGGTGCTGCGGGACATCTCCTCCCAGCCCGAACTGGCCGACGTGGGCGAGGGCCTGCGCAACCGCCTGACCCAGATCTTCTCCCAGGGCGGCGCCGAAGAAGAAGTGCTGGAAAAGCTGAAGGCCCTCACGGAAGTGCAGCGGGCCGGCGGCGGAATGATAGACCTGCGCCGGCTGATGAAGCGGGACAAGCAGACCCTGAGCGAAGGGGAGTACCGCCTGATCCTGGAGAAAAAGCTGCAGAATACCGAGTTCCTGATGCTCAACCTGATGTCCATTTTCCCCGAGTCTCGCCCCATCCTCAAGGACCTGCAGAAAACCACCGAACGCCTGGCGAAAAAGGTCAACGGCGGCGTCACCACAAAATCCATCCGCGATGAAGAGCAAACCCTGCGCGAAACGGCGGCCTTTGAAGCCTATGAGGAGTATAAGACCCGCTTTCTCACCGACTGGCTGTCCCAGTTCACTTCCCTGACTGGAGAACAGATCAAGGGCAAGACCCCGGACGAAATCCAGCAGATGGTGACCGAACACCAGCGCCACCAGCTGACCCAGCTGCTGAAAACCCAGGCCGCCCTTTCCAATACGGACATGACCGACCGGCTGGGCCTGCACGACACGCTGGAATGCGGATTCTCCAACGAGGAATTCTGGCGGAGCGCCAACGTGGCCGTGAAGAAAGCCTTCCGGGAACTGATTTTCGCCGTGATCCAGTCCTTCGGAATGTCGAAGGGAATGCGCTACGCCTTCTTCGAGATGAAGGGGAGCGACGACCACCTGATACTGTTCGGCATGGGGATCAAGGAACTTCCGCAGGACGAGGACAGCCCGATGGAACTGGTGCCCTACATAAAACCGTTCACGCGCAAGTCGGGCTTTCTGCTGGAAATCAGGCGGCACGAACTGACAGAGCAGGATCAGTACTTCCACGAACTGCGGCACTACGTGCTGCCTTTCCTGTTCGCCTTCGACCAGATTCCCAACTTCTCGGTGCACTCCGACCTGATCGCCTTTTTCACCCGCGGCTATTAGGATTTTGCAGGCCGCGGTTCCTCCCTCCGCGCGATGCCTGTGGCCCCCGCCGCCTCCCGCAAGTTTTTTCGTGCGCAAGGCCGGAAATTTGTCCTATACTCCCCTATAATTCTGCAATATCAGGCCGCTATACAAATTTTCAGCGGCAAGGCGGGCACCCGGATGGCGAATCAGGACAGGTATTTCAACCTCGGAGGCCGCGGAGCGAGCGGGTCGGGCGAGTTCGACGCGGAGCAACTGCTCACCGAAGTCAATTCCCTCTTCAAGTCCGAAGAGGTGCTGCAAGAGGTGGGGTGGCGGATCGCGGTGCTGCGGGACATCTCCTCCCAGCCCGAACTGGCCGACGTGGTCGAGGGCCTGCGCAACCGCCTGACCCAGATCTTCTCCCAGGGCGGCGCGGAAGAGGAGGTGCTGGACAGGCTGAAGGCCCTAACGGAAGTGAAGCGGGCCGACGGCGGGATGATAGACCTGCGCCGGCTGATGAAGCGGGACAAACGCACCTTAAGCGAAGGAGAGTACCGCCGGGTGCTGGAGAAAAAGCTGCGGAATACCGAATCCTTGATGCTCAACCTGATGGCCATTTTCCCCGAGTCTCACACCATCCTCAAGGACCTGCGGAAAACCACCGAGCGCCTGTCGAAAAAGATCAGCAACGGCGGCATCGCCACAAAATCCATCTGGGACGAGGAGCAAGCCCTGCGCGGAACGGCGGCCTTTGAAGCCTACGAGGATTATAAGACCCGCTTTCTCACCGACTGGCTGTCCCAGTTCACCTCCCTGACCGGAGATCAGATCAAGGGCAAGAGCCCGGAGGAAATCCAGCAGATGGTGACCGAACACCAGCGCCACCAGATGATCCACCTGTTGAAAACCCAGGTCGTCCTGTCCGATACGGACATGACCGACCGCCTGGGCCTGCACGACACGCTGGAAGGCGGATTCTCCAACGAGGAATTCTGGCAGGGCGCCAACCTATCCGTGAGAAGCGCCTTCCGGCAACTGATTCTGGGTGTGATCCAGTCCTTCGGAATGTCGAAGGGCATGCGCTACGCCTTCTTTCAAATGAAGGGGGACGACGACCACCTGATGCTGTTCGGCATGGGGGTCAAGCAACTTCCGGAGCACGGCGACAGCCCGCTGGAACTGGTGCCCTACATGAAGCCGTTCACGCGCAAGGCGGGCTTTCTGCTGGAAATCAGGCGGCAAGAACTGACGGACCCGGACCAGTACTTCCACGAACTGCGGCACTACGTGCTGCCCTTCCTGTTCGCCTTCGACCAGATTCCCAACTTCACGGTGCCCTCCGACCTGATCGGCTTTTTCACCAGCGGCTATTAAGCCGCCGCTTCCGCGGGCGCTCCGGCCCACCCCCTCTAGTTCTCCCCAAACCACCGGCGGTTTTTCCGGAATCGCGCCTGGAAGGCGCGCACGTAATTTTCCGGCGAATAGCTGCGCCCCATCTTGATGCGCGCCGTCTCGTTCCCGGCGCCGGCGGGCAGACGCGCCAGCCGGCAGATCCCGCCGGCCTTGGACCGGTAGCGCCTGCACACCAGCTTGGCGATGCGGGTTTTGCTGAAGGCGGAGTCCTTTTCCAGCAGCAGCGCCTTGCGGATCACCGCGCGCTTCAGGCGGGGCAGGATCTTTTTCACCGCCTCTTCCGTATTGGAGATCAGGTCCTGGGCCTGGCCGTTGTGATAGATCAGCAGGTCGCCGTCCAGCAGCAGGCGCCTGCCTGACACCGCGGCCACCCGCTCCTGAAAGGCCGCGTTGCGCGAGGAGTACTCGCCCGAATTGTAGTCCACCGCAGCGAAGTAGACCGCCCGTTCCCGGGGCAGCCCGGCGCGGTAAAAGCGGTAGCTCTTCCAGACCAGATACACCCCCTCCTTCAGCCCACGGGCCAGCGCGGTCTTCTTGTCCAGCAGCAGCGCGCGCATTTTGCTCCGCGAGGCCACCCCATCCTTCCGCGCGCGGGCGTTGCGGTAGGCCTTGTCCGCGTTGATCTGCATGGGCCCGATCGTGGTCACGGGCGAGGTGATCCCGATTTCCGCGGCCAGCCCCGCCAGGGGGCCCGGCACCGAATAGTTCTTGTTGAGATAATCCTTGAACCACACCTTGACGTCGTCCTCCACGTAACGCACCAGATCGCCCTCGGTCCTCAGCTTCACCCGGCGGTTGTCCCGCCGCAGCTTGGCTTTCAGCGCCTCCTCGATGCCCGAGGCGCCGAGCAGCCGGGCGGCCAGCGCGGAGCGCTTGCGCAGCCTCTCCAGCTTGAAGCCGAGCAGCTTTTCCAGGTTCCGGTTTTCCAGCGGGGGATCCACCCGCACGCCGGATTCCTGCTGGATCAGCGAGAGCACCAGCAGCAGCAGGTGCGTGTCCTTGCAGTCCGCCTTGATCTCGAAAAACGCCCGGTTCAGCGCCCGCAGCCACCGCTCCTGCCCCCGGCCCCGGCGTCCCCGGAACAAGGCCCGCCGGGCGCGGGTCATCTCGCGCCGCGTGAAGCAGGGCCGCTTGGCGTCGTAGGGCAGCAGACCCCGGTCTTTCTGGCTCGAGCGGGGGGAGGATGTCCTGGGCTTCCCCGCTTTGGCGCGGGACGGGCGGGACGGGGCGTGCCCTTCCACTTTTGCCCGGGCGGCCCTGGGCCGGGAGCGGGGGCGCTTTTTATCCCCCCCGCCGAAGGGAAAGCAGCCCGCCACGGCCAGGGCCAGCAGCAGCAGCAAAGCCAGCCGGGGCAGCCGCAACCGCGGGCCGTGGCGTCGCGTGGGAGGCTCAGCGGTGGGGAGGAGGCTCATAGGCCGGCTAATACCTACTTTGAATAGCAAGCGTAAGTTAAACTTCGGGGGCTGCTTCCCCGCAACCCCAAGCAGGGAGCGCGGCTCCCTGCACCCGGTTAACGTGTACAATCAGACAATCGAGGCAAGATGTGACCGAATTCGTATCCCAGTTTGGGGGGCGTGGGGGGAGGCGTTCCCCCACATATTATTTTTCTTTTCTCAAATAGTAAGCATTAGCGTTCAATCGCCCGCCCGCGTGGAAAGCTCGCAGGCGCAGCGGAAGCCGATCAGGATGTGGCGGCTGCCGGATTTG
>CBDUSX010000126.1:0-7668 GCA_965369935.1 uncultured bacterium | reverse complement strand
GGTTCGCACTGGACACCCATTCCGTTATTTTTTAACGATTATTTTGGAAATCTCCGCCGCGGACCCTGCGCAAAATCAGTGGCAAAAATGGCATTCACGCTGGGTCAGGACTCTGGTAATTCTGGACTTGCCCCCCTACTCTCCGGCATTGAGTGAAACTCCGCCGTGTACGAAAATCCCCTCTCCCTACACATCCTTTAGCTTCAATATAATCAATCACTTGCCCGTATCATACTTGTTGTACGGTAATTACTAGATCAACGGCTTCGAATCTGGGCAAAGCCCTCCGGAATCCTCCCTTCACTCTGCGGAGACGCCCTGCAAACGGAACTCGAAAGGCATGTGCGTCAACGACCTGAATCGGGCACCGATGGAATCCAGGCCCATCAGTTCGTCCGGGGTGTAAACCCCAGGGTTTGGCCGCTCGTCTTCGGAGAGCAAGGCAACGGCTGCGGCGACGGCATACGCCCCGGTGACCACCCCGTTGTCGACATACAGCGAGAGTGATCTGCCGGGCCTTGCCGGGTCCGTCGCCGTGATCACGACCGGGGTTGCCTTCCACCGCAGCACCACCCCCCGCAATACCGTCAGCGCAAGACCCAGGCAACTCAGGATCGTCCATTTCAATGCCCCCCGGCGTGGGAGAATGTGTGCCAAAAGTTTCAGCATGGGCTGAAGGATCGGCGGCGAAACAGAGATACTGGTGGAGATGTTCGGCACGCGGGTGCTCAGGTGGAGCATGCTCGTTTCCGGGAACCACGCCCTCAGGGTCACCCGGTTGTTGCCGTGGAACGGCACTGCCGGACCCGGCGACATTGGCGGGAGTTCGACCCGCCGGCCTTCGTGGTAGTGCACCGCTTTTTGCTCCACCAGATTCACCATCAGGGATCGCATCCCCCGACCCGCACCTGACAACGCGTTCAGATGGATGCCAAGTTCCAGATGCTCTTCCACGCCCTCACTTCGGTGCAAGGCGGCCGCCACCATGTTGCTCAATCCCGGGAAAATGCCCATTCCCAGCAGCACCACGCCCTTGAATTGTGGGGCATCCGGATGTGCCTCCTGCTTCACCGAGAACAGAACCCGTTCCACGTGAGCCGCGTCCGCTGTCGTGTCGATAAAGAAGATGTGATTGTGCAACGCGTATCGGATCGCGGGCTCGGAGGTCGCCTTCAAGGAGTTCGCGCAATTGATGACGAAATCGAACCCTTCCATGGCCGGAAAGGTGGTCTCGTCCTTCAGGTCGATTCTCAATTCCCGTTCCGCGGAAGCCGAACGTCCTCCAAGCCAGACTTCGCAGTTGTCCAGGGTCGCAAAGGCGTCCACTACCCTTCTGCCAAAAAATCCCTTCCCTCCGATGACCAGTACCCTGATGGGGTGATCGCTGTTTTGTCTCACGGCGTCCTTTTGGTGATTTGGTCTTGCTCGTTACCTTCCGACCGGGCCGGTAAATCCAACCGCATCGTGCCGGAAAAAAGGCAATCTCAGAATTTGCAAAAACATCAGGTAGGCCAGATAGCGGAAACAACCGAAACGCCCGTGATAGCGAATATGACGCAGCAGATCGTTGCGATGGGAAAGCGGGTTTTTGGGAAACATGCGCGCAGCGCTGATCTGCTCTTCCACGGAACCGAACAGGCGAGCTACCTTCAAAGTATCCAGCAACGGAAGAATTTCGATTTGAAGATGATTGTACCAGTTTCTGCCCTCGGGTGTTAAACGAAATCCGGATGTGGATGGTTGCACGAGCCCCCTCTCCATCCAGGATTTCACACGGCGCCGTAAGGCCGGGGTATCGATCAAAGCGCCCGGCACCTCCAGCCGCAGCAACCCAAGCAGCAACGCCCGGCGGCGAGCCGTTGCGGCGTCGAGGGTTTTTGCCTTGAGCACGGGAAAAACGCCACGCTGCACGCCCTCCTCATACAGCCTCAGATCACAGACGTTCTGGTAAATCGTGCCGTCAAGAATTCCGAAGGCGCTGGGCCCCAGCGCAACAACGGTATTGAGACCGTTCCCGCCGTCGCCCAGACTGGTGCGGGTGAACAGGTCTCTGTCCGTCCTGGAAAATACCTCGCCGCTGATGGGCCGGTAACCCGCCTCGGGCAAGGCAAAATTGACGAAGCGCCGCATGGCCAGCAGAAGTTTGCCGTCCGGCGGGGGCGGTGCCTTCCGTTTGCATACGAGGTCGTAAAGCCGGGTGCCGGGCAGCAGCACAAAATAGAACATGTCGATGCTGTCGGGTTCCCAGTTTACCACGGCCGCCACATCGCGGGTGAGGGAGCCCAGCGTCTGCAGCGGCAGCCCTGCCATCAGATCCACGTTCACGGTCAATCCGGGAAAGTCCCTGCGCGCCATTTCCAGCAACGCCGGATAGTCGCTGACCTGGTCGCCGCGCCCGATCCGTTTGCGCACGTCCTGGTCCAGGCTTTCCGCGCCGAACGATATCCTGTTGAATCCCCGATCCACACAGGCGGCAAGGTATTCCGGTTTTCGGAATTGATGGGCCACTCCTTCCAGCGTGATCTCGGCATCCGCCGTGATGTTGAAATTGCGGCGGAGGGCCTCCACGATGCGAGCCAACTGCATCGGCGTCAATTCAGTGGGGGTGCCTCCGCCGAAGTAGACGGTGTTGAACCTCTGGGCCGCGACCTGGGGCACCCGGCCGTACATCTCGATCTCAGCGATGACCGCATCAAGGTAGCGCTTGCGCTCCTCCGGCGTCTTATCCAGTGAGGCCCTGACCTTGTACAAGGGGCAGAAATGGCAGTTGAACGGACAGAACGGGACGTGGACGTAGAGTTGATTACCGGCGCAGGGCAAGTGCGAGGTAGCCGCCTTCCAGCGCGCCAGCTGTGGATTCATCTGCGGGGGCCAACGGCTGGGGGGCTGAAAACCGGTTTCCGCTATGGTCTGAAGGATCGGGTAAACTTTGACGCTGTACGGCAGCAACGCCGGAAAGAGGGAAGTTGTGCGGGTTTCGCCAGTCATGGGTCCGCCAGCAGGTTCGAATTCATCGGGCGAAATATCATCGGGCAAATTGCCCGGACTTCCGCCGACAGGCTCTCTGTGCTTGTTGGTAATCCCATAACTTAATTTTAGCGCATTGTTTGGGTGTGTGCATCCTTTGGGATGCGCGGCGGCGGTGCGTGTTCACGCCCCGCGGCCCCGCAAATAATGCGGTGGCCCAAGTAGGCATTTTTATCCGGCGTCTGCTATAATTATAGTGACAGATATCTTCTTGGCGCACGGATCAATCATCAGGGCAGCGGCCCTATCCGGGAACCAGAAGGGGGCGTTTCCGCCGATGAACCGGCCGGGCCCTCGAAGGTTACCCAATGGGAGAGGCCGCAACCATGGACGAAGCGTTCGTATTCGCCGATGAACTCGGTCCCGCCAAGATCCTCCATATTTACAATCCGGCAATTGATTTAAAAGCCATCGTCGTTGTGGACAATGTGGCCATCGGCCCGGCGATAGGTGGTATCCGCGTGGTCGTGGACGGCGGCGCAGCCGAAGCATTCCGCCTTGCCAGGGCCATGACGCTCAAAAATGCCGCGGCAGGGCTGCGGCACGGAGGCGCCAAGTCCATCATATGCAGCGAGCCCCTGACGTCTTCCGATCGCAAGGAGTGCATCATCCGCGGGTTTGCCCAGGCGATCAGGGACCTCAAGGAATACATCCCGGGCCCGGACATGGGCACCGATGAAACCTGCATGGCCTGGATAAACGACGAAATCGGAAGGGCCGTTGGCCTGCCCCGCGAGATCGGAGGAATTCCGCTCGACGAAATCGGTGCGACCGGGTGGGGACTCTGCAACGCCATCGAGGTCGCGCTGGCCCACATGAATTTGCCCCTGGCGGGCGCGCGGGTGGTCGTGCAGGGCTTTGGCGCGGTGGGAGCCCATGCGGCCCGCTTCCTGGAGGCGAAGGGCGCCGTGCTGGTCGGAGCCTGCGACATCCAGGGAGCAATTTACAATTCCAGGGGTCTGGATGTGGCGCGCCTTACGGCCCTGAGGGAGGCCGGAGGGACGATGCAGGAGTACGAGGACGCCGAAAGGCTGGAGCGCGATGCGGTGATCGACATGGAGTGCGACATCTGGATTCCCGCGGCCCGGCCCGACGTCGTGAACGAGGGGAATGTCCACCGTCTGCGCACCCGGCTCGTCGCCCAGGGCGCCAACATACCCTTTACGGAACAGGCCGAATCCTACCTGCACCGTAAGGGGGTGCTGGTACTGCCTGACATTATCGCCAATGCCGGCGGGGTGATTTGTGCGGCGATGGAATACCGCGGGGAAACCGAAAACGAGGCATTCGGCGAAATTCAGGCGAGGATTCGCGGCAACACCGGCAGCATGCTGCAGGAGGCAGAGCGGGAAGGCTTGCCGCCAAGGCAGACGGCGGTGGCCATGGCCAAGCGGCGTGTGCTCAAGGCCATGGGTTATCAACGATTCGCGGACAGGGGAGCGGCCGGGCCGTCCGAACGGCTCGATCAGGATTCTAAACGGAGTAGGCCATGTATCGCGTCCGGTTTCACGGCAGGGGCGGCCAGGGGGTAAAGACTGCCAGCCGCATTCTGGGGAGTGCTTTCTTCGCACAGGGGTTTCAGGTGCAAGACGCCCCCCGCTACGGCGCGGAACGCAGGGGGGCGCCCATCTTCGCCTACGTGCGCGCGGACGGCGGGGCGATCAAGGAACGGGGCGCAATCGTGCATCCGGATCTGGTCGTGCTCGTTGACGAATCCCTGCTGCCCCTGCCCGTTGCGGGGGTTCTGGAAGGCGTCTCCAGCCGCACCGTGTTGCTCCTAAACGCTTCCCGGCAAAAAGCCCGCGCCGGCGATGGGATCAAAGGCCCTGGAGCCGTGGTGACGATCCCCGAGGTGGGACAGTCCTCCGCAACCGGCGGCATGCCCCTTGCCGCCACCGCCGCGGCGGGGGCCGCGGCCAGGCTGACGGGCGTGATTTCCGCCGAGTCCCTCCGGCGGGCAATCGAGCAGGAACTCTCCGCCATGGATGCCGAGGTGCGGGCGCAAAATCTGGAGCTGGCCCTGAGCGCCTACCACCGCATGGAAGACGACGCGGGACGAGTGCAGGAAGGGGGCTTGATGGATATCAGCGACCAAGGCGCGGTCGACTGGGTAATCTTGCCCCTGGAAGATGCCTTTCACGCGGCTCCCAATATCTATGGCGGTGCGACCAGCGAGTTGACCAATACGGGGCTCTGGCGTACAGAGCGCCCGATCATCGACCATGAGCGCTGCAAGCGCTGCTGGTGGGTCTGTGGCACCTTCTGTCCCGACGGGGTGATCACCCTCGACAGCGCGGGTGCGCTCGCCATCGACTATGCGCATTGCAAGGGCTGCATGATCTGCCTGGTGGAGTGTCCCTCCCAGGCCATCGGCGCCATCCCCGAGTGGGAGGCGCAAGCGGCGGAAAGGAGCGAATCCTGATGGAACGGAAACTGATGACGGGAAACGAGGCGGCGGCGTGGGGCATGCGGCTGTCACAGGCGGACTACGTACCGGCGTTTCCCATTACGCCCCAGACCGAGATCATCGAGGCCATCTCATCCTGGATCGACCGGGGCGAGATTTCCTGCCGCATGGTGGACATTGAATCCGAGCATTCCATGATTACCGCCGCCGGCACCGCCGCGGCCACGGGGGTGCGGGTGTTCACTGCCACGTCTTCGCAAGGGCTGCTCTACGGCATGGAGATGTTGTACACGGTGGCCGGCTGGCGGGTTCCCTTCGTGCTGGTGAACGTGTCCCGCGGGGTTGCGGCGCCTCTTACCCTCGAATCCGACCACAATGACGTGCTGGCCGCCAGGGACTCGGGATTCCTCCAGTTTCACTGTGCCACCTGCCAGGAGGTGCTGGATGGCGTCCTGCTGGCCTATCGGCTGGGGGAAGACCCGCGGGTGAGGCTGCCGGTGATCGTAAATCTGGACGGATTCCACCTCTCCTTCACCCGCGAGCCGGTTGAAATACCAGACCTGGACGCGGTTCGGGAGTTTCTCCCGCCCTACGATCCGCGGCAGATTCATTTCCGCGCCGGCTCTCCGCGTTCCCAGGCGGTGGCGGTACTGGGCGGCACTGCTTACTCCTACTTTCGCTATGAGACCCACCTTGCGGCCGAGCACAGCCTGGAGGTCTACGAGGAGGTCGCCCGCGAATTCGGCGAGCGGTTCGGCCGATCCTACGAGGCGGTGGAAACCTACCGTTGCGACGACGCGGAATTTGCGTTTGTCATGATCGGCGCCTTCGCCACGAAGGCCAAGGCCGTCGTGGACGGCCTGCGCGAGGATGGATGGCGCATTGGTCTGGTGCGGCCGCGCCTCGTGCGCCCGTTTCCGCAGCGCGCCCTGGTAGAAGCGCTGGCGGGCAGGCGGGGCGTGGCGGTCATCGACCAGAATCTCTCGCCCGGCAAGGGCGGCATCCTGCACGGCGAAGTGATGGCGGCCCTGTATCATGCGGGCGCGCACATTCCCGCGGTGGCGAGCTTTGTCGGCGGGTTGGGCGGCCGGGACATCCAAACGGAGGAGTTCGTCCAAATGGCCGAAACCCTCCGCGAGGCCGCCTCGGCGGGGACGAATCCTCCGCCGCGCCTGTTGTTCACCTCGCAAGAGATGGAACAGATCCGCGAACTCCAGGCCGTGGCGATGGGAAATGCCAATGGCGCCGCGGCGCACCGCCCGGCGTTCGCCCCAGACCCCGGCGCCGCGCCCACCGGCAGGAGCGCAGGAGGGAAGACCGTTTACAAGAGCATGAAGAACCTCCCGGCGGAGCATCTCCTTGCTGCCGGCACCGCCTTGTGCTCCGGTTGTGGCGGGATGGAAGTGATCAAGCTGTTTCACGACATCCTGGGGCCGAACACGGTGTTCGTGAATGCCGCGGGCTGCATGACCATGCTCGCCATCTATCCCTTCACGCCGTTCCGGGGTTCCTGGATCTACACGGCGATGCCTTCCGCGCCCGCCGGAGCCCAGGGCATCCGCGATGCATTGACGTTGCTGATCGAAAGCGGGCGCATCCCGGCCAGCGAAGACCTGCACGTCGTCGTGCTCACCGGGGACGGCGCCGCCAACGGGATCGGGATGTCGGCCGCCTCGGGCGCCCTGGATCGCAAACTCGACTTCTACTATCTGTGCTACGACAACGAGGGCTACGGCAACACGGGCCATCAGACTTCCGGCGCCACGCCCTTTGGGGCGCGCACCGCGACGAACCACGGGGAGGTCGGCGTGCGCGGCGAGAAGAAGGACCTGTTCTCCATCTGGGCCGCTCACGATCCCGCCTACCTGGCCACGGTGTCCGGCGATGAGCCGGTGGACCTGGCCCGCAAGCTCGAGAAGGCAATGACCCTGCAGGGGCCCAAGCTGTTTATCGCGTTGGCCCCCTGCCCGACGGGCTGGCACTTTGACCCCAGGGATACGGTTCGCATCGGGAAGCTGGCCGTGAAGACTGGGATTTGGCCGCTCAAGGAATACGCGGACGGCCAGGTGCGCCATACCCGCCCCCCTGCCGCTCCCGGCAAGCGGCCGCCGGTGGAAGACTACCTCGTGCTTCAGGGGCGCTTCGCCCACCTGTTCAAGCCGGTGCCGAAGCAGGACGCGATCGGAACCATTCAGGGGCGGGTGGACGCCTACTGGGAGGCCATCGCCTGAAGG
>CBDUSX010000125.1:0-7674 GCA_965369935.1 uncultured bacterium | reverse complement strand
GGAGGAACGGTATTGACCCGCCCCCGGTTATTGTACCACTTCGTATGTTAGTCCTGGAGGATCTTGAACTTGCGACATTCAATCGCGTGGCCAGTGCAATCGGGCTCGCCCTGACCGACCCCGGCGAGGTAACCACGCCAATCAAGGAGCGTCTTCATCCATTTTCCGGCATCACAATGCGGAGGATGGCGCCGGCACCCCCGGCAGGGAGCACCTGCACCGCCATCCTCACTTGAGAGCTGGCCTTTCCTGCTCCTCCCCGGATTGTGATATGAAGGGGGTCATGAATTCCTTCACCCACATTGAACCCAGACATTTGCTCCGGGCGCTCTGGGAAGGTGTTGGGGGTGAAGCCGCGGCGCTGGAGCGGGTCGGTTTCGGCGCTTCCGGAGCGGTGCTGCCCTCGATCTTTCACGTGGATGCCATCGCGCAGGCCACCATCGCCGCCGCGGGGTTGGCGGCGGCGGAAATTTGGCGCACCCGGCACGGGCAGGATCAAGAGGTACGGGTCGATCCAATCCATGCGGCGGCCGCATTCCGTAGCGAGCGGGTTATGACCATCGACGGCAAGCCGCCGCCGGACATTTGGTCTCCGGTTTCGGGATATTTCAAGGCCGGGGACGGGCGCTGGGTACAGCTACACTGCAATTTCCCCCACCACCGCGAAGGCGTCCTGCGGATCCTTGCTGTGGAGGAACAGCGGCAGGCCGTGGCCTCGGCTATCGCCGGGTGGAAGGCGGAGGAGTTGGAACGCGAAACGCGGGCCGCGGGCCTGTGTGTCGCCTTCGTCCGCACTCCCGAAGAATGGAGAGCCCACCCGCAGGCATTGGCGCTGACTTTTCTGCCGCTGATGGAGGTGTTGCGCATCGGTGACGCGCCACCGCAGCCGTTCGCGGATAGGGGCGTGCGGCCGCTTTCCGGGATTCGGGTGGCCGATCTGACCCGGGTCATCGCCGGCCCGGTGTGTGGCCGGACGCTGGCCTCCCATGGCGCCGATGTGCTGCGGATCGCCGCACCGCACCTGCATTCCGTCGAGTCTCTGGTGGTGGACACCGGGCTGGGGAAGCGTTCAGCCCATGTGGACCTGCGCGGCGAAGAGGGCCGGGAGACGCTGCGGGAACTGGTATCGCAGGCCGACGTGTTCGTGAACGGCTACCGCCCGGGCGCCCTCGCCGCGCATGGATTTTCTCCCCGGGAGGTTGCCCAACTGCGGCCGGGCATCGTGTACACCACCCTCAGCGCCTATGGGCACGCGGGCCCGTGGCGCGAATGGCGGGGCTTCGACAGCCTCACCCAGTGTGCCTCCGGCATCGTGCATGAAGGAACCACCGCTTCCGGCGGGGAAAAGCTGCGGCCCCTGCCCTGCCAGGCGCTCGATCACGCATCGGGATACCTGGCCGCTTTCGGGACGATGGTGGCCCTCAATCGCCGCGCGGAAGAGGGAGGAAGCTGGATGGTGCGCGTATCCCTCGCCCAGACCGGACGCTGGCTGGAATCGCTGGGGCGTGTCCAGGGCGGATTGGATATCCACGATCCGGCCCCCGGTGACGTCAAGGACTTCATGCAAAGGCGCGACTCGCCCTTTGGTAAGCTTTCTCACGTCGCTCCCCCGGCCATCCTTTCGGAAACACCGGCTCATTGGGCCCTGCCGCCGGTGCCGTTGGGCAGCCACGAGGCCGTATGGGATACCCCCTGAGCCCCCTAGGCGCTGGTTGCCGGGGACTTCCGGCTTGGGACGGCATTATTGATTAAGCGGCGGTTCCGCGGAACCCGGTCAATAGGGCAGGGAAGGTTCCCCCGAAAATCGACGGCATCATCAATATCGAAGACCTGCATCGGGCAGCCAAGCGTCGCATGCCGAAGGTGGCGTTCGACTGCTTCGAGGGAGGCGCGGAGGAGGAGATCGGCCTCCCCCTACTTCCCCTGCACCTTGGCCCAGGTGTCTCGGAGGGTGACCGTTCGGTTAAACACCGGGCTTCCTGCCTTGGAGTCTGTGGGATCCACAAAGTAGAACCCCTTGCGTTCAAATTGGTAGCGCTCGCCGGCCACGGCCGAGGCCAGCGAGGGCTCGGCCATCGCCCCTTCGAGCACCGTAAGGGACTCCGGATTGAGGTGATCCCTGTAGTCCTTCTCCTTGTCTGCGGTGGGGTCGGGTACAGTGAAGAGGCGGTCGTAGAGCCGCACCTCGACCGGAAGGGCGTGGTGGGCGGAGACCCAGTGGATGATGCCTTTCACCTTGCGGCCCTCGGGCTTGGTGTTGAGCGTGGCGGGGTCGTAGCTGCATCGGAGCTCTAATACCTTACCGTCCCCGTCCTTGATGGCCTCCTCGCAGCGCACCACATAAGCTCGCCGCAGGCGCACCTCGGTGCCCGGCGTCAGCCGGAAAAAACCCTTGGGTGGATCTTCCATGAAGTCCTCCCGCTCGATGTAGAGCTCCCGCGAAAAGGGGATTCGGCGTGAGCCGGCTCCCTCGGCATCGTTGGGAAGGTAGGAAGCCTCCAACTCCTCGACCTTGTCTTCCGGCCAGTTCTCGATCACCACCCGCAAGGGATCGTGAACGCACATCACGCGGGGCGTGGCGGGTTCGAGCTCCTTGCGGATGCAGCTTTCGAACTGCCCGATATCCACAAGGCTGTCGGCCCTGGCGACGCCGATGCCCGTGCAGAAATCGCGGATCGCCTCCGGCGGTACCCCGCGGCGGCGGAGCCCCGCCAGGGTCGGCATGCGAGGATCGTCCCAGCCGGCCACCACGGTTTCCCGAACCAACTCCCCCAGGAGTCGCTTGCTCATCACCGTGTAGCCCAGATTAAGCCTGGCGAATTCGATCTGCTTCGGCCGGGGCTCGGCCTCCAACTGTTCGAGAAACCACTCGTAGAGCGGGCGATGATCCTCGAATTCCATCGTGCAAATGGAATGGGTGATCCCCTCGATGTAATCGGACTGTCCGTGGGCCCAATCGTAGGATGGATAGATGGTCCAGGCATCCCCCGTACGGTAGTGGGATTCGCGCCGGATGCGGTAGAGCACCGGGTCGCGCATGTTCAGGTTCGGGGAGGCCATATCAATTTTCGCCCGCACCGTATAGGCGCCGTCCGCGAACTCTCCGGCCCGCATCCGTTCGAAGAGATCCAGATTTTCCTCCACGGAGCGGTTCCTGTGTGGGCTTTCGCGTCCGGGCGCGGTCAGGGTGCCGCGGCTTTCGCGGATTTCCTCGGCGGATTGCTCGCAGACGAAGGCCTTGCCTTTGCCGATCAATTGCAAGGCGAATTGGTAGAGCTTCTCGAAGTAATCCGACGTGTGGTAGAGGTGCGGGCCCCAGTCGAACCCGAGCCAGCGCACATCCTCCTGTATCGCGGCGACGTAGGCGAGGTCTTCCGTGAGCGGGTTGGTGTCGTCGAAGCGCAGGTGGCACTCGCCGCCGTAGTCCAGGGCCAGCCCGAAGTTGAGGCAGATGGATTTGGCGTGACCAATGTGGAGGAAACCGTTGGGCTCCGGCGGAAACCGCGTGGCCACCCGGCCGCCGTCTTTCCCGGCGGCCAGGTCGCCGTCAATGATCGTCCGAATGAAATTGCTCGGGCCGCTGGGTTCACTCATCGTTTTCTTCCTCGGCTTTGGCCGAAAAATGGTGTTGCCGGCAGTGCGGAGCAGAGCTGCCCTGTCCGGCCCACCCCGATAATCCTGGCGGGGGGTTCCACACCCGCACCCCAGGGCAGGGCCCACGCCATCGGCTTCGCATCGCCGTGGCAGGCAATGGGCCGGAATCAACTGCTACCATGGCCCGGTGCAAATTCCCGGGTAAGGCTCACCCGGCGCGGGCAAAGGCAAGTCTACCGTATCGGGAGCGATCAGTCGCTGGCGATTTCGGGGCAGTTGTTTGATCGCAATACGGTGGCCATGCCTCATTCAATCGGGTGGCCGGGGAATTGGCGCCGGCCCTTTGTCTCTGAAACCGGTACGAAATTTGCGGATGACGGGCACGATAAGCTTGTTGTTGCCGGTCTGTTGCCTGTGCCTGGCGAAAACGAAAAATCGAAGGCCTGGAGCCGCGCTGGATGCCGACGTCAGGGATGCCCCATGGGGGGGAAGTTCCGTTTATTGGGTGTTCGCTGGAGAAACCACCTTTGCACGGAAAACAGGAACAATAGGAATAGCCTGAAACGGGCCGTCACGGCGCAGGCCCGGAATCCACCCGCCCGATCCTGCCCAGCCGGGCCGTCGCCTTTCCCTTGATGTCTTGCAGCAACTCCAGTGAGATGGTGCTGATTCCGTTGTTTGCCGCGTAGCTCTCCATGCGGCGTTTGACCATGCCCCGCACGAAGGGGGGTATCCTGTCCAGACTTTCCAGTGCCGCGGCTTCCCATTGCACGCCGTCCGCAGCGGCGTCCCCCGCACCGTAGGTTGCCGTGTCAGGCAGTTCCACCCGCGGTATGTCCGCTCCGCCCGGCAGATAGCCGCAGAAAGGGTCCTCGGCCATCAAATCCCCCAGATCGGCCAGAGCGCGGGCGCGGCATCCGCTGCACAGGCTCTGAAATTCGCACACGCCGCACCGCCCCTGCAACCGGGATCTTTCCCGCAATTCCCGGAACACCGGAGCGTCACTCCAGATGCGCTCGAAGGACGCCTCCCGGAGATTCCCTCCGCTTGTGGGGATGTAGGGGCAAGGCGTGAGTTCACCGGCCGGGTCAATGCGGCAGTAGTGAGTGGCCGCCGGACACCCCCCCTGAAAGGTGTGGAGTTGCGTGGAGTCCGGATTGCGCCGGTACACATACCGCTGGAACTGCGGGGCGCACTTTGCGTTGATCAGTATCCGTCCGCGATACCGCTGTTGCAGGTCGAACAACTGTCCGTACACCTCCTCGGCGGCCAGGGGGCTAAGTTCACTTTGTCCCTGGCCCCGGCCCGTGCATACGAGAAAATAGAAATTGACGGCCCGGGCGCCCCGCTGCCGCGCGAACGCGGCGAAGTCCGGGATTTCCTCCACGTTCCAGTGGTTGACGGACACCTGAATCACCGTGTCTATGCCTGCCTCCACGGAGGCGTCCACTGCCCCTACCGAGGCCGCCCAGGCGCCGTGCCTGCCCCTGAAGCGGTCGTGCTTTTCCGGGATCAGCGAATCGAGGGATATGCCCACGCCCTTTATGCCAGCCCGCTCCAGGCTTGCGGCCCGCCTCGCGGTGAGCGAGGTGCCGTTGGATCCCAATACGACCCACAGGCCAAGCTCCGTGGCACGGGCCACCAGCCGATCCAGATCGGAGCGCAGCAACGGCTCACCCCCCGTCAGGATGAGTAGGGCCTCCGGATTGATGGCATGAATCTGCGCCAGGACAGCCAGGCATTCTTGCGTATTCAGCTCCTGACTGAGCACACCTTTTCTGACCCCGGCATCCAGGTAACAGTGGGCGCACTCCAGGTTGCAGAGCCGGGTCAGGTTCCACGAGATCGTTTGGGGCTTGGCGGCGATCATGCTTTGCACCTAGGCGGAAGGCCGCGCTTCGGCGCGCGGGCGCTTCATCTTGTTCAAGTATTCGCCGCGCACGGTCTGAAACACGGGCAGGTTCACGCTGGCATGGCCGTTCTTGCGCGCATACTCCTCCGTCACCCGGATAATGAATTTCTGAACCATCGCCGGCGCCCGGATCAGTTGCTCCAGCACTTCCTCGTCCCAGATCAGGGACATGTCGCTCCACTCCTTGGGCGCAGGGCCCTGGAGCTGGCCGTCACGCCGCGGATAGGGCGTTTTGTCCTTTATCTCCACCGGATGAAAAATATAGGCGTGGGGAAACTTGGTTTGCGTAATGTGGAACGAGTCGTATTCGAAGAGTTGCCGGCTCAGAAACGCGAAGCGGTAGACGGGATGCTCCGGCGGCACGATCTCAACCACGGCGTTGATCTGATAACTGCGGTAGACCGGCCCGTCTCCGGTGTAATGGAGCGTCGCCAGGGGCAGGTCGCACAAATTGGCGAAGGTGGTCTTTTCGAAAATTTCCAGGCTGATCAATACCTCGTCGGAGACGTCGTCGCCGTTGACGAACCCGCGCACGGCATCGAGGCGCCCGGAAAGGCTCTCCTCCCATGGTTTGTCCCTGCATCGCTCGAAGGTTTGCAGGTAGCGCTCGCAGTAGTACTCCCTCCGCCCGGCCACCGGCGCCAAGCCAACGCCCTTGTTGCCCGTGTTGAAGGGAAAGGAATCACCGCCCGAATAGGTAACCACCACCGGCAGATGGGTGCCGAAGAAGGAGGCGTGGCCCTTGCCTTCCAGCAGGTCGTACATGCCGTTGCGCCCCTCCAGGATCCACCGCACGAAGCTTTGCGGCAGCCGGGCGCGGGGGTAGCTGCGCCGCCGGCCCTCCACGGAAAAAGCCAGCTCGGAAGCCCCAATCTCAATCGGTGTGTAGCGTTGTTCGGTCATGTCGTTCATGCCTCCTTTCGTGTGCGGGGCTTGCCCGCGCGCGGTTTCGTTCCGCGTGGTTGGGGTGTGGGGGACCGCCTCTGCTCCTTGCGGGCGGAGCTCACCAGCCGCCATTCCACGGCGGCGAGCAGGCAGATCACCAAAATGGGGATGTAGAACACCTTCGCGCCCACGGGTCTTTCCAACAGCAGCATGTACCAGGTGGCCATGGCGCGGCGGCTGCCGCCTTCTCCCTTGAAGCCGTCCACCACCGAAAAACTGATGGGCATCAGCCCGGGCCGCGAGGCGAACTGGACGCCCTTGCCGTCTTCGGTCAAGCGCCTGCGCTTGACGGTCAGCGTATACCGCCCCTGGCGGTAATTGAGGCGGGAAGACAGGCCGGAGGCCTCCTTCGCCATGCGCGGGCCCGCCGCACCGGTCGCCTTGGCCACGGCCATCGGCTCCCGATCGCTCCGCCACACCCATAGACGCACGGGCCTGCCCGGCCTGCCCATCAGGAAGTAAGGCAGCGGCTTGCCCACCTGGTACTTGGCGGGGAACTGCAAAACGAGTTCATCCACCGGGTTGCCGTCCGCGGAGGGCGTCCCGCCTCCGCCCGCCGGCTTGCCCCGGACCTGCTCCGCCTCTTGCTCCCCCGCGTCCTCCCGAGCTTTTTGCAGGGCCTCCAGCAGGGCTTGGCTGCCTTTTGCGGTGGCGTCCAGCCAACGCACCCGGAAGCCGATTTCCCTGTCATTGTAAAGCGCCCGCACCCACAGATAGCGCACCGAGGGCTGGAAGAGCCGTTTTTCCACCACCACCTGGCCCGCCAGGGGGACATAAAAGGGGCGCGCCTGCTCCCAGGCGGGGTCGTCGTCCGCCAGGGGAATCTCCCCCTCCACCCTTTTGGCGATGAGCGTTGACTTGACCTCCGGCTCCCGCCCCGGCCCCAGGGAGCGGATGAAGTGGGCCAGCGCCCAGCGATCCTCCTCCTTGGCCAGCAGTTCTTCTTCCATGTGGGCGGGCATGGGCGTGCCATTGAGGCCGTAGAGAACCGTGCGGTAGATATCCCGCGCGCCCCGGCCGCCCCGGAAGAGCCAGCCCGCGGTGAGATTGCGGGGGTGAATGGGCTCGCTGTTCCAGTCCTCGGTCAGGGTTGCGGCGCGTTGGCCGTCGCCCCGGCCCTCCTCGCCGTGGCAGCGGGCGCATTCCAGTTTTTCGAACAGCTCCCGCCCCCGCGCGAGCATCTCCGGCGTGACCGCGGGCGGCTCCCCCACCGGCAAATGCTC
>CBDUSX010000124.1:0-7721 GCA_965369935.1 uncultured bacterium | reverse complement strand
GGGGCGCCGCGGCTAGCGGCCAAAGACGCTGAAGCCGCCCTTGCCGTCCCCCTTGTAGAAGATCACCGAATTCGAGCTGGCGGATATCATCGCCAGGTCCAGCCGGCCGTCCCCGTCGAAGTCATCGCTGGCCAGGGCGATCACGTCCTGGCCGGTTGCGATCGCAGGGTTGGCCCTAAAGCCTCCCCTGCCGTCCCCGAGCAGCACACGGGCGTCGCGGGAGGAGCGGTTGGCGACGGCGAGGTCGAGCCTGCCATCGCCGTTGAAGTCTCCGCTTGTCATGCCGTGAGGATTGACGCCAACGGGATAGGAAGCAATCTTTTTCAGGTGGCCTGCGCCGTCACCCAGCAAGATCTCCACCGTATTTTCACCCGCCGCCACCAGGGCCACGTCCAGTTTACCGTCCCCATTGAAATCCCCGAAGACGCGGTAGTGAGGAAAGCGGCCGACTTTGGTAACGACCGGCTTGGTGAAAGAGCCGTCCTTTCTGTTCAACAGCACTGACAGGGTGTGCGCGCCCAGGCTTCCCACCACCAGGTCCGTGGCGCCGTCGTTGTTCAGGTCCGCCCCGTCCATAATGTGGGCGCCGCGATCCACCGATATGAAGTCCCGCGCCTTCGGTATCCCCGAGCCATCGTTGATCAGAATGGCGACCCGCGATTGGGCGGCCTGGGCCACGGCCAGATCGGGCAAGCCGTCGTTGTTCACATCCAGCGCAACCACACTGGCCGGACCGTGTATGCCCTTGATGTCCTGGCGGCCACGTACGCCGCCCTTGCCGTCGCCGAAATAGAGCGTGAGGCTTGCGCCTCCCGTATTGGTGGTAACGAGGTCGGCTATTCCATCATTGTTAAAATCCGCCACGTCCACCCAGGTAGGCCCCTTGCCCACCGGATAGCTGTGATTGGAAATAATCCCCCCCTTGCCATCGCCCAGCAGAATGGCCAGCTTGCGCTCCGCGGAAGCGGGTATGGCCAGATCGGGCAGGCCGTCCCCGTTGAAGTCGGCGACGGCTACGGCGTGGGGGAAAAACCCCGTGTGGTGATGCCCGGCCTTCCGGCTGTCTGCACGCAGCGCCTCCCTCAGGCGCCACGGGGCGTCCCATCCCCCGGCCTGCGGAGCGCTCCCGCGTATCCCATCCGCCGCCGGAAACCCACGCGGCTGAAAGCCCACCCTCCGCAAGAAGCCGGCCCTGAGTCCCGCCGCCCGGCCCGGCCATGCGTCCCGGCCGTTATCCGCAAGCACGAGGGCGGCGTGCCGGGGCGGACGAATGCCTGCGGAACTTCCGGGTGGGTTTCGGCTGGTCAAGGTGCGCAGGAACGTCACCAGATCCCACAGATCCTGATCCTGCAACCTGAAGCCGAAGGCGGGCATGAACGATGTCAGCCCCACGGACTGTCCGCCGAACCTGATGATTTTGATGAGATACTCGTCCGTGCGCTCCGGCACCACCTCCAGCAGGTTCGGCACAGGCATGGGCGGCTTTTCCGCCTTGGCGCTCCAGTCCCAGCCCTTGCCGCCCGGACCGTGGCAGAGCACACACCGCTCCTCGTATATTTGCTCGCCGATCAGCCGGTTGCCGCGGGAGGCCATGCCGTGGCAAACGGCGCAGCGCTCCTGATAGGCCTGTCCGCCGCCGGCCTTGCCGGCTTCGGATGCCGCGGGCGGCGCCGGAGCGAGCAGCATGGCCACGCCGGCGGCCAATGCAACTCTCCCCAGCAGCCTCACGGACTGCAAAAGGGCGCGCCCTCGGCGGCCCGGTTCTCCGGGCCTGCGGGCGGCACATTTCACCGGGTGCAGGTCGCGCAACTCCATTCGCATCCCTCAGAATCGAAGTTGGGGTCGTTTTTTAGGTTTTTCAGCCTGTGGCCCATACCCATCGCTGCTCCAATCCGGGCCAGAGGCGGAAACAGGAGTTTATTGCAGTGGCGGAAAAAAGAATAGGGGGTGCAGGATACCCCACACCCCCTTCTTTCGACCCTGCCCTAGAACCGGGCGAATCGCCCGCGTGCCGGCCGCGCATGGCTCGCGCGCGCCGGACTACTTCAGGTTGGCAGCTTCGGAATGATACGCCGTCGCGGCCTTCTTGCTGATCTTCCCGTTGATCATACCCATAAACGTCCCCTTCGTGCCCAGAGTCGTCATGTACAGATGCACGAGAAACATGAGGATGACGGGGATCGCCGAAATCAAATGAATGATCACGTAGGTGCGCAAGTCGCTCATCTGGCCCGCCTGGTAAAACAGGGACAGACCCGACCAGGAAAGCAGAATGCCGCAAACGAGCATGATCCAGTACCACATTTTTTGCCCGGCGTTGAATTTGCCGGACTTGAGCTCTCCCTTGTATCCCAGGTAGCCGCCGAATTTCGCGAACCACTGCATGTCGTAGGCCTTGGGAATGGCCTGCCTGATCCACATCAGCGCCACGATGGCCAGCGCGGGGACGAACACGAATCCGCTGAAATCGTGAAGCTGCCTTAAAAACAGCGTCCCCCCGCCCCCGCCGAAAAACCGGCCGAAGGTGATCAGCAGGCCGCTGATGGTCAGGATCACGAACACCACGGCGATGATGCCGTGAGTCACCCGCTCGAACAGGTTCCACCAGGGAATCTCGTCGGCCGGCCCGGACGAGCTCATGTCCTTGGGTCCGAAGGTGAACAGATGCCCCAGCGCCAGCACCACGAATACGATGATCGCGATTCCGAAGGACGGAATCAGGGCCGATTCGCGCAGGGCGATGAAGGCATCGGTCTGGAACAGGTAATCGCTTCCGCCGATGACATTCCTCATCAATACGGAAGGATCGATCAGCAGGCCCTGGGCCAGCAGGAATCCGATGTTCGCAAGGAACATAAATACGGACAGGAAAACCAGCGTTCTGACTGAGAAGGAGAGAAACCATTTCCCAGGGCGGCGTTTGAGTCGGAGTTTCATGGTTTGGTCTCCTGACATTGAGGTATTGTTGTAGCGCTATATGCTGTGGCGAGACGGTTGTTGCGGCAAAGCGGATCATGCCCGCGACGCGCAAATATTTTTCTCCGGCTATTTCTTCTCCGGGAGCGGCCGCTTTCAGCCAGTCACCGCGCACACATGCCTTCTCCGGGAGCGGACGCCCGCCCCCGGAAAAGGAATGCTGACACTTGTTTCCGCCCCCGCGGCCAGGCCGCGGAGGCACCCGCCTTAGCGGGACTTCGGATAAGCCGCGCCCCAACCCCATGCGCCCGCGGCGGCGCCCCGGGCGGCTGCCCGTCTGCGCACCACGTTGGACACGGTTTCTGCATCCCCGGCGACCAGCGCCTTGGTGGCGCAGATCGAGGCGCACATGGGCAGTTTGCCCTCGGCGATACGGTTGGACCCGTACAGCTTGCGTTCCTTCTCCGAGAAGGTTTCCGCCGGTCCGGCGGCGCAATAGGTGCACTTGTCCATCACGCCCCGCGCCCCGAATGGCGCGCCCGTCGGGAACTGCGGCGCTCCGAAGGGGCACGCATACAGGCAGTACCCGCAGCCGATGCACGTTTCCTTGTTCACGTGGACGATGCCGTCCGGACGCGTGAACAGGGAATCCACCGGACATACGGAGACGCACGGCGCCTTGGAGCACTGCATGCAGGGCACCGCGACGTTGGTTTCGCCCTTCTGCCCTTCATTCACGGTGACCACCCGGATGCGGGCGATCCCTTTGGGAACGTTGTTTTCCGCTTTGCATGCGACCTCGCAGCCGCCGCATTCGATGCAGCGCTGGACGTCTACGTAAAACTTCATTCTGGCCGGGAACTGCTTCGCCCCCGGCCCACCGGCCCCACCGGAGGGGACTGTAACGGTTCTTGCCATTTTTTCCGCCTCCTGTATTAGGCCTTCTTGATTCTGCAGAGACCGCCTTTGGTCTCCTGCATCTGTGTAATCCTGTCATAACCGTAGTTGGTCACGACGTTCGCGGATTCTCCGATGCCGTAAGGGACATACCCGTCGGGATACTTCCCGGAGTAATCCTTGCCCTCGAAGGAGCCTCCCCAGTGGAAAGGCAGGTAGACCATATTGTCAGGCACTCGCCTGGTCACCTTGGCCTTTACCTTGACCTTGCTCGGCTTGTCGTCCAGGTCTTCAGGGCTTTCGATCCACATCCAATCCCCATGCTTGATGCGATGGTTATTGGCCAGCTTCGGATGGATCTCCGCGTACATTTCGGGCTGCAGTTCCACCAGCCACCACATGGCGCGCTCGGCGTTTCCGCCGCCCTCGAATTCCACCTGCCGTCCGGTGTTCAGAATCACCGGAAACTTCTTGGCCCAATCGCGCTTTTGCAGACTCTTGAACAGGGTCGGCACGCGATAATGGTCCTTCACGTCGTCGTAGGTGGGGAACTTGGAGATCAAGTCCGGCCGCGGCGTATGGATCGGCTCGCGGTGCTTCGGCACCGGATCGTCCTTCAGGTTCCAGGCCCTGATGCGCGCCCGGCCGTTGCCGTAGGGCGCCAGCCCCTTGGCGATGGCATCGCGGAACACCTTGCCGGTCAGGTCGGTCTTCCAGGCCGGCAGTTCGGCGTAGCCGCCGTCAATGGAGCTGCGCGGGGGCGCGGCGCCTTTGCCGGCCAACAGGCTCTGCCCATCGTCGGGCACCTTGGTGCCCCAGCGGGCGCGGAAGCCCATGCCGCCCTTGGCCACCGGCAGATTCGTATTGTACAGAATCTGGGTGCCGGGATGCTTGTCCGTCCAGCACGGCCAGGGCATGCCCCACTGCTCGCCGTCCACCGGGCCTCCTTCGGCCATTTTGGTGTCGACGCTGAAGGCATGGGCCCATTTTTGCTGGCGCTGCATGCGCTTGACGGTCTGTCCGACCATCCCGATGGTGCGCATGCCCATGTTCCACTCGCCCACGATGTCTTCGACCATGCTGTCCTTTTTCCAAGCCCCTTTGCGGTTCTTGGTGAACTGCTTGCCGAAGCCCAGCCGGTTGGCCAGATCAACGATAATATCCAGGTCCGTGCGGCTCTCGAAGACCGGCTCGACGAGCCGGTTGCGCCACTGGATGTCGCGGTTGGAGTTGGTGATCGAACCCCGCTGCTCGTACACCGTGGCGGCGGGCAGCATGTACGCGCCGTCTTTGCGGTCGGGCAGCACGGAGGTGATGGTCACGAATGGATCCACGTCCACCAGCAATTCCACCTTCTCCAGGGCCTTCTTCACCCGGTCCATCTGGGACTGGGAATTTATGGAGTGGCCCCAGTAGAACACCGCATGGACGTTGGTGTCCTGGCCGAGGTCCTTCTTGTTCATCAGCACGCCCTCGTACCAGCGGGCCACCGTGAACCCTTTTTTGCCCATCATCTTGTCGTTGGCAAAGCGGCCCTTCATCCAGCCATGATCCACGCCCCAGACGTTGGACCAGTGCTTGTACGCCTTGCCCACGCTCAGGCCGTAGTAGCCCGGCAGGGTGTTGGAAAGCACACCCAGGTCCGTCACGCCCTGCACGTTGTCATGGCCGCGGAATACGTTGGCCCCGCCGCCTGACCTGCCCATGTTGCCGAGCACGAGCTGCAGCAGGCAGAACGAGCGCGTCACCGAGGTGCCGTTGCTGTGCTGGGTGCCGCCCATGGCCCAGATGACGGTGCCGGGACGGTTCTTGGCGATCTGGCGCGCAATCCAGTTCAGATTGGACTGGGACACCCCCGTCACGTTGGAGACGGTCTTCAGATCATACTTCCTCAACTCCTTCTTCAGGTAGGAGAACCCATAAGTGCGGTCCCGCAGCATCTTCTTGTCTTCCCAACCGTTCTTCAAGATGATGTTGATCAGACCGTACATCAGGGCCACGTCCGTACCCTGGCGGATCGAAACCTGCCGGTGCGCGAAAGCCGCGGTTTTGGAAAAACGCGGGTCAATCACGATCACCCGGGCTCCGTTCACCTCCTTGGCGTGCAGCACATGCTGCATCGCGATCGGGTGGGAGGTGGCGATATTTTCACCAACGATCAGAATGCTCTTGGCATGGCGGATGTCGTTCATCGAGTTCGTCATCGCGCCGTAACCCCATACGTTCGCCAGACCGGCGACGGTGGTGGAGTGTCATATACGAGCCTGATGATCGATGTTGTTCGACCCCCAGAATGCCGCGAACTTTCGCAGGGCGTAAGCCCCCTCGTTGGTGTGGTGGGCCGAGCCGAGAATCATCATCGCGTCGGGCCCGTGCTTCTTGCGGATGTCCTTCAGCTTTGCGGCGATCTCGCTCATCGCCGTGTCCCAGCTGACCTTCTTCCACTTGCCGCCTTCCAGCTTCATGGGATGCTTCAGCCGCTTTTCGTTGACGACGTGCTCAATGGCGCCGGCGCCCTTGGAACAAAGGCTGCCCGAGTTGATGGGATGCTCGAACCAGGGCTCCTGGCCGACCCATACCCCGTTGCGCACTTCGCCGATGAAGCCGCAGCCCACGGCGCAGTTGCCGCAGATGGTTTTGATCTGCTCGGCCTTGGGCGGCGCCTTGGCCGCCTTGGCCTCCTTGACCAGCGACGGCCCCACGGCCGCCAAGCCCAGCCCCAGCCCCGCGGCGCCCAGGAACTTGCGCCGGGCGATGTGGGGATTCAGCTTCGCGGTCCAGCCGGAAGCCGCCTGCAGGCTTTTGCTTTCCGTAACTCTGGTGAGTTTCATAATCTTCAGTCCTCCTCTACTTGGTGGATCAGGTGTAGAGAGTATTGTAATAACGTTCGGCTTCTTTCGTGCGGCGGTAGAGCACCGGCTCTTCCACAGGCGCCGCAGCCTCCCCGGATTTCGCCCGCGCCTTGCCCGCGACCACCAATGCGGCCGTGGCTGCGCCGGTTCCGGCAAGCAGACCGAACAGGAAATTTCTCCTGCTCGCCACTGTGGTTTTCTCTTTTCCGTGACTCTTCATTCCGTGACTCCCTCCTAAGGAAAGTTCGGATAACGAGGTTGCTGTCCGCGAGCCTCCCGCAAATACGGCGGGGAGCGGGCCGGATCAGCTGATGCAGACGACGGACTCACACAGGTAGCTTCCGTCCTCATTTTGCGAGGCCAACTCGACCTCAACTTCAAAACCGTTTTCCAGGTCTTCGAGCTCGCCGCCCTGGAGGCCCATGGTTTCGTCTTCGGCGATCTCGACGTTCATGCGCTCGGGAAACTGCACGTTCAGTTCGGTGCCGTTTTCCAGCGTAATGACAGCCGACCTCTTGCGCAGGTCGAGCTTGCTGATTCTTCCTTCAACTTCATTCATGGTGCTAATCCCCTGGTTAGGAAGTTGAGGTTCCCAAGGATATGCTCCGCCATGGTGCCGGGCGGGCACACCATAGCCTCACGTTACAAACTGCAAGCGGATTTCAATCATTTCCCCAAATTCGATTGAATGAAGCCCTTTCATAGTAAAAGACCGCCCGCCAAGTCAAACAAAAAATCAACTTTTTCGAATTGATCTTCTCCAAGCGCACCAAGCCCCGGGTCGCAAGGGAGATATTAATTATTTCAATAGATTGTTTATATCAGAGCAAGCATTTTAATATTAGATCGAACCGACTTTAGCTTTGCCGGGGGCCTTCAAACAATCGCACGCCCTTCACCCCTTAAAGAACGGGAACCCGTGTGCCAAATTACATTTCTTGCGCAACTTATTTTACAAGATGAAATATGCCGGATTCATAAGTATAAGGAACGCCACGCCGCAAACCGGCCCAGAGGGCGGATCAGGAAAAACCGGGCGCGGCGCCGCGGGATGGG
>CBDUSX010000123.1:0-7766 GCA_965369935.1 uncultured bacterium | reverse complement strand
GGGGCGCGGGGGGACTGGTTCCCCCGCATGCTGTTTGTGAAATATTCAGGCTAGCCTTTCATTTTGGCCGCGATGCGCTGGTAGGCCTCCCGATCCAGGCAGGTGTTCAGCCAACCGGTTAAATGCGGACAGGCGGCCATGTCCAGCCGGGCCATCTTGCCCCAGGAGAAAATCGCTGCCAGGTTGAGGTCCGCCACGCTGAACCCGCTGTCCAGCAGATAGGAGCGGCCTTCCAGGGCGCCGTTGAGGATGCCGAGCGGTTTTTGCAGGGCGGCCACCGCCGCCTCCGCCTTCTCCGCGTCGCGCTGGTCTTCGGGCAGCAGGGCGACATTGAACAGCGCCGTGAGCAGGTTGGTCTCCGCCTCCAGCATGCCCCAGAAGCTCCACTGAAAGGCGCGCCCCCAGTCCTCGGGCGATTTGGGCTTGAGGCCGCCGTCGTACTTCTCCGTCAGGTAGAGGTTGATGGCCATGGATTCCCAGAGCACCGTGTCGCCATCCACCATGGTGGGCACACGGCCGTTGGGATTGATGGCCAGGTATTCCGGATCCTTGGCCCCCTCCGGACCCATTTGGACTTCCACCAATTCGTACTCCTGCCCCAGCTCCTCCAGCATCCACAGACAACGGGAGGCGCGCGAGCGCAAGAAGCCGTGTATCTTGATCATTCGTCTTTCTCCGATGGTGGCAGGCGCCAGTCCCCCTGTGCCTGTCCGCGGGTTCTCCCTCGCGTTATGTCCTTACCGCTATGTCCTGCTATGTCGTTATATGGCCATCCAGTTGAACAGCACGTGCAGGGTGGCGATCAGCGCGAAATTTCCGCGCCATGCCAGCAACAGCCCCAGCACGATACTCCCGCCGAAGGCCTGCCCCAACGCCGGCGGGCCCTGGGAAACATGCAGCAGCGTGAAGTATAGGCTCACCCCCGCCAGCTTGTATAGATGCGGCCCGAGCGCCTTGAGCCCCGGGGCGCGGCGCTCATCCGCCGGCCGCCCCTGCGGCGTGTCACCCAAGGGCGGAGGCGTGCCGCCCAAGGGCAGCGGCATGCCGCCCAAGGGTAGAGCCCCGGCCCAGCGCAGCCACAGGGCGCAGCGGAAAATCCACTCCTCCGCCACGCTGCCGGCCGCGATCAGCAACCGCTCCACCGCCCACGGGGCGGACACCCGCGGCCATGCGCCGGCCAGCAGGGCGTTGAAATCGAAGGGCAGCAGCAACAGGGCCCACGCCGGTTGCGGCGCGGACAGGTTGAGGAACGCGGTCACCGCCACGCCCGCCACGGCGTAGAGCGCCAGCGCCAGCAGCAGGCCCCGCCCAGGCCGGGCAAACAGCGCGCGCCAGCGGGGCCACAATCCCTCGGCGGAGATGAGCGCCACGCTCCACAAAACGCCCACGCCGTGAAACAGGGCGACCCGCCGGCCCAGGGCGGGAAGGCCGTTGCCGGAGACAGCCGCAGCCCGCGGCCCGAAGCTGAGGATCAGGGGAAAATAGCAGAGCAGGGCCGCCCAGCCGAGGCGGAGCATGGGCCCCCTCATGGCGCCGTTCACGACGCCGTTTGTGATGGTGCGTTGTGCGATGGCTGCGCCCCCCTGGGGTCCGGAGGGCGGCTGGGGTTCAAAGCACCTCGATGGCCATCTCCACCATGCGGTTGGAGAAGCCCCACTCGTTGTCGTACCAGGAGAGCACCTTGACCATGTTTTCCCCGACCACCTTGGTGGAATCCGCGTCCACGATGGAGGAGCGGGGATCGCCCTTGTAATCCACCGAGACCAGCGGCTCCTCCGAATAGCCCAGGATGCCCTTCAGGGGGCCGGATTCCGCGGCGGCCTTGAGGGCGGCGTTGACCTCCTCCGCGCTGGCGGGTTTTTCCAGCACGGCGGTCAGGTCCACCACCGAGACGGTGGGCGTGGGCACCCGGATGGACAGCCCGTCCAGCTTGCCCTTCAGCTCGGGCATCACCAGCCCGATGGCCTTGGCCGCGCCGGTGGAGGTGGGAATCATGGACAGCCCCGCCGCGCGGGCCCGCCGGAGATCCTTGTGGGGCATGTCCAGGGTGTGCTGGTCGTTGGTGTAGGCGTGGATGGTGTTCATCAGCCCGTGGCGCACCCCGAAGGTTTCGTGCAGCACCTTCACCACCGGCGCCAGGCAATTGGTGGTGCAGGAAGCGTTGGAGATCAGATTGTGCTTGGCGCCGTCATAGGTGTCGGAGTTGACGCCCATCACCAGGGTGATGATGCCGTCCCCCTTGGCGGGTGCGGAAAAGAAGACTTTCCTGGCCCCGGCCTTGAGATGCTTGGCGCCCCCTTCCGCATCGTTGAAATGGCCGCTGCATTCCATGGCCACCTCCACCCCCAACTCCTCCCAGGGCAGGTTGGCCGGGTCCCGCTCCTGCAGCACCCGGATGCGCTTGTCGTCCACGATCAGGTGGTCGTCCTCGGCATGCACCTCGCCGGGGAAGGCTCCGTAGTTGGAATCGTATTTCAGCAGATGGGCCAGCGTTTTCGTATCCGCGATGTCGTTGATGGCCTTCACGTCGAATGCCGGGTTGTCGCGTCCGGCGCGGAATACGTTGCGTCCGATCCTGCCAAATCCGTTGATCCCGATGGCGGTCATGGTTTGCGCTCCTTTTGCGTTTAATTCGATTTTTCCCGGCCGCGACCCCTCCCCTCCCCCCGGCGCGGGGCGCACGGCCTTGCTTGCGGCGGCGGTGAATAAAATTACTATAGCATTCCGCGCGGGCCATCTCCACAGGCGCGCACAGGATTGTTGCGGTGTGGATATATTGCGGGGATATATTAAATCGCGAGGGCGCGGGACGGCCGGCGCAAGACATCGGGAAAAAATCGCATCGGGAAATGCCGGGCGGATTCAATCGGGAAACAACAGAAAGAGCCGCCCGAGGCGGGTTGGAAGCGCTCCGCAGGGTCAGTACTTGCTTGGCCGCCCACCGCCCCCGGTGGAGCCTCCTCCCGCCGGCTGGGCCGGTGGGGCGGGCGCGGCCGGCGTTTCATCGGCCACGTTGACCGTGAAGGGCAGGGCCCTGGAGAAGCCCACCCGCTCGGTGCCGGCCACCCGGCCCACCACCCGCCAATAGACCTTGTCGACGCCGTCCTTCACCATCAGGCCCAGCAGCATGCCGGGCAGTTCGCCCGGCAGGGGCACCACCTCCCTGTCCGCCGTCCATTTTTGGCCCTGGGGGATGTCGAAAAAGCTGCTCTTGAGTTCGAAGGTGGCCTGGGTGCCCACCTGCACTTTGAACTCGTTGTAGATGGAACTCTTCCAGCGGAACAGGAACAACCCCGCCTGATCGAACACGAAGTCAGCCTCCGGGAAAAGCTGCAGAATCTTGCTGAGCCGGATCGGGCGTTCCGTCGTCTGGCGGTTGTTCCGCTCGTCGGATTCGGCCACCTGCTGCCCCACGTCCGCGGTGAGCATGAACTGGTAGTCTCCCTGCAGAGCATCCTCGGGAAAGCGGTGCTCGAACTCCAGCTCCAGCTTTTCGCCGGGCGCCAGCAGGTCCACCGTCGAGGAGGACACCGTAAACACGCGCGTGGGCAGCCTGGTGTTGACGTAGTCCGCGCGCACCTCGATGTTCCTTGCGATGTCCCCGCCCACGTTGCGCAACTCTCCTCTGATGCGCATGGTCTCCCCGATCAGCACCTTGCGGGGCTCGACGACAAAACTTTCCCAGAGCAGGTCCGGCCGCTCGAACTTCAGGCCGCCGGAGGCCTTGAAGGAGCCCGGCCGGCCTTTGCGCCCGGTTGTCCCCGCGCTCGCGGGCACGGTGACCCGCGGGCCGGCCGCCGCGCCCGACACGACGAATCTCGATATGAACTCCGGCTTGCCGGCCAGCACATGCCGTTTGAAACCGGCATTGAGCACCACCAGCCGCACGGTGTATTCCCCCGGGGACTGCGGCGCCTTGAGGCGGAAGAAATAACGCCGCTCCGCCCCGGCGGGCACGGCCACCCGGCGCTGGCGCCGGCCTCCGGTGCGGAAATTGTCCGGGGTGAGCATTTCCACCCGCAGCCCCACCCGGACGCCGCGGCCGGAATTGTTGCGTAAGGAGATTTGCACCAATTGCTCCCCGCCCGGCTCGATTTCCGGTTCCGCCAGCACCACCTTCACCACTTCCAGGCTTTCCTGGGCGTTTACGGCAAAGGGCAGGGCGCCGGCCAGGGCTAAGTACGCAAGGCATGGCAAGAGCAGTCCGGCTCTCATGATATCCTCCCTGATCGCTATCGGGCGCCGCCGGATTCGGGCTCGGCGTCGTTCCGATAAAAATAGATGCTCCCCCGCTCCGTGCCGAGGAACAGATCCTGATCTCCGTCGTTGTCAATGTCGGTCAGGCGCGGGGTGCTGCCTGCCGGGAACTTAAGGGATTTTAGATAGGCCGGGCCCGTTTGCCAACCCCACGGATTCTTCTTGTTGGTCGCGGTCGCCCTGAAATTGTACAGGTTTCCCTGATCGGAGCCCACGATCAGGTCCAGCTTGCCGTCCCGGTCCAGGTCGCCGACAAACGGCGCCGCGGACACGCCCACGTCCATGCCCATGAATTTGCGGTGGCTGCGCTTGTAGTTCGGCGGCTCGGAGCCCTTCACCGCGGCGTAGGCCACCAGGTGGCCGGCGAAATTGCCCACCAGCAGCAGGGGCGGCTGGTTCTCCTTGAGCCGTGCCAGCGCGGGCGCGGCGTTGCGGCCCGCGTTGACCGAGGTCAGCCAGGCTTTTTGATAGGTGAAGCGCAGCTTGCCCTCGCCGGGGCTGCCGCGGAAAAAATGGATGCGGCCGTCCTCGGTGCCCACGATCAGGTCAAGCTGTCCGTCCCCGTCCAGGTCCGCGAACATCGGCGTGGGATTGCGGCCATGCTTGTAGCCGGCAAAGGAATCGCCCAGCTTCCGCCATCTGGGTTTCTTCGGCGGGCCGTCGTTGCGGAAGTGGATGAGCTTGCCTTTCCGCGTGCCCACCACCATGTCCGGGTCGCCGTCTCCGTCCAGGTCGGCAAAGGCGGGCACCGTCCGCCCATTGAATTTCAGCCCGCCATAAGCCCGGCTGGCCAGCACGAAATTCGGAATGATGGGGCCCTGGAAAATTTCCTCGGCAAGCAGCCCGGCCAGGCTGGGCCCGGAGCCGTCCTCCGGGAGCGCCACACTCTGCGCCTCCGGGGGGGGAAGGCCGGAGGCGGGGGTGAGGCCGGAGGCGGACGCCACCCCGGGCACGGGGGCGCCGCCCGGGCGGGAGATGGCGCCCGGGGATTTTTCCTTGCCCGGCTTGGCCTCGGCTTTCTTTTTCAATCCGCGGTTCAGCCACAGCCGGGCATTGCCTTCCAGGTCTCCCACCATCAGGTCGGGGCGGCCATCGCCGTCGAAGTCGTTGAAGTGGGGAATGCTCGTCCCTTTCACCCGGATTTCGCCCAGGGCCTTGTTGTCCTTCTCCCAGGCGCCCAGGGCGTCATCTTTCTTGTTCTTGTTGATGGCCAGCAACAGCGGCCCGGCGCGGCTGCCCACCACCAGGTCGGGACGCTTGTCCCGGTTCCAGTCGAAAAATGCCGGCGCGGCGTCCCGCCCCACGGCCACGCCGGCGAAGCGGGTGGAGGTGAGACGGAAGTCGGGCTTGGTGGCGCTGCCTTCGTTGCGGAAATAAATCAGCAGGCCCAGGCTGTTGCCCACCACCAAATCCAGATCCTTGTCCCCGTCCAGGTCGGCCAGGGCGGGCACGCTGTTGGAGCCCACGTCAATGCCGGAAAAATTGGTGTCCACCACCTGCCATGCCGGCCGCTTGGGGCTTCCGCCGTTGCGGATCAGCCACAGTCGTCCGTTGGCGCCCCCCACGAGCAGATCCAGGTCGCCGTCCCGGTCCAGGTCCACCAGGATCGGAGCCGTGTTGCGCAGCACGGTGCCGGGAAACAGATTGTTTTTGCGCACCCTCCAGGCCGGCGCGGATTTGCCGCCGGTGTTTTCCAGCCAGCGCAGGTTGCCGCTCCTGTCGCCGACGATGGCATCCGGGTCGCCGTCGCCGTCCAGATCACCGGTGGTAACGGAGATGCGCGACCGGCCCCGGCCGATGCGCTGCACCCCCAGCAGATTGGCGGTCACTTTCCACACGTCCAGCACGCGCCCGGTATCCTTGTTGGTGTAAAGGAACACCTTGTTCGTGTTGCTGCCCGTCAGCAGGTCCGGCTGCTTGTCCGCGTTGACGTCAATGAACGCGGGCGCCGCGTATCCGCCGTTGTCTATGGCCAGAAAGCGGCGCTGGGCGAGATTCCAGACCGCCTTGCGGGGCGTGCCCTGGTTCTCGTAATAGGCGATCGTCCCGTTCCGTTTTCCCACGAACAAATCCGCATCGCCGTCACGGTCCCAATCCACCAGTGCGGGGGCGGCGTTGCTCTCGCGGGAGGGCCGGGAGATCACCTGGGGGGTGGGGCGGCAGGGCGGGGGCCGGCCGGGCGGCGCGCTGCGGGAAGGAAAGCGCGCGCAGAACCGCGCTCTTTTTTTCGTGCCTGTGTTGGGCAAAAGGAAGACCTGTCCCTTGCCGTTGCCGATGAACAGGTCATAGGCGAGGTCGCCATTGACGTCCGCGAAATGCGGAACGATGCGCCGGCCCATGTTGCGCGGAATATAGGCGTCGCTGACGGGGCTGAAGGAGAACAGGGACTCGGTGCCCGCGTTGAGAAAAAAGAACATCCTCCCGTCGGCCGCCCCTACAAACAGGTCCACGTCGCCGTCATTGTCAATGTCCACCAGCGCCGGGGCCGCATGGGCGCCCACGTCAATTCTTCTGAGCACCCTGTTCAGCTTGCCTTGCCGGGACTTGACGTCAATGGCGGCGCGCAGGTTTTCCTCCACCAGCCGCCAGACCGGCGCCCCGCTCGTGCCGAGGTTTTCATACCGGTTGATCCCGCCGTCCAGCTTGCCGATCAGCAGGTCCTGGTCGCCGTCGCCGTCCAGGTCTCCGAAGGCGGGCTTGCCGTGAAACGCAGAGTCGTTGTAGAGCAGCGCCTGCCGGCCCTCGAATTTTCCGTAGAGCACCTGCTGCCATTTGTAGCGCAGGGTCAAGGCCTTCTGGGCATAGGCCGCGCTGGCGGCGAACAACAGGGCGCCGCATAACCCCGCTATGGCTGTAATAGTTTGCTTTCTGCTTCCCATGGGATGGAATTCCGTTTCCCGGTGGCCCGCCTCCCCATCCGGCGGAGGGGTTCGCTGTCGGAATTCATTCTGCCCGGTTTCGACCATAATTGGAATACACCGCTGGCCGCGCCGCATGGCCTGTGGTTAAATTGTTACTCGTATTGAACGATGGCGCGCCCGGCGGGTTCTGTCCGGCTGATCGCTTCTATGCTTGTCGAACTTATTGGGAATGCTTCCGATGGAAAGCCAGGCTGCCGGCACGGAATTCTCCCGCCTGGGCGGAGAGGAGGGGATCACCCGCTGGATCACCCGCTTTTACGAGCTTATCGCCGGGCATCCTTTGCTGGCCAAGCTGTTCACCCAGAAACTGGCGTTGAGCAGGGACAAGCAGATCGCCTTCATCGTCGAATTCTGCGGCGGCCCGCCCCTTTACACCGAACGGCACGGCAAGTCGTTCCTGCGCTTCAAGCACCGCCATGTGATCATCGGCCAGCCGGAACGGGATGCGTGGATGGAACTCATCCTGAAGGCCCTGCGGGAGACGGTGAGCGACGAGGCCCTGATTTCAGGGCTGGAAGCGCGGCTGGCTTCTCTCGCCACGGCGATGATCAACCACCACCCGGAAAAGAAGGACCCGTATTACTTCAA
>CBDUSX010000122.1:0-7768 GCA_965369935.1 uncultured bacterium | reverse complement strand
CCGCCGTCGAGGGTGTAGACCGTGCCGGTGATGTAGGAGGCGCGCTCGGAGGCGAGAAAGACCACCAGGTCGGCCACCTCCCCGGGCTTGGCCGCCCGGCCCAGGGGCAGCTCCTTGTAGAACTCCCGCCAGCGCTCCTTGTCCCCCAGTTGCAGCTCCGCCCGGGTTTGCAGGAGGGTGGTGGCGCGGTCGGTTTCCACCAAGCCTGGATTGACGGCCACCACGCGGATGCCATCGTCCAGGCCCCTGCTGCCCACCGCGCGGGTGAAGGCCATCAGGGAGGCGTTGCCCGCGGAGCCGGCCACGTAGCCGGCGTCCGGGCGCTCCCCGGCCAGCCCGATCACGTTGACGATCACCCCGCCTCCGCGCTCGCGCATGCGGCGGTAGTATTCCCTGGTCATGTTGATGTAGCCGAACACCTTGAGGTCCCAGGCTTCCCGCCAGCGGTCTTCTTCTATGGCGTCCAGATTGCCGCCGGGGATGGCGCCCGCGTTGTTGACCAGGATGTCCGCATCCGGGCAGGCGGTGATCAGTTGCTCCACCGCGCCGGGCTGGCTGAGGTCCATGGGATGCACGGCCACCTCCGTCCCGTGGGCGGCATGCAGCTTTTGCTTGGCGGCGTCCAGGTCTTCCTCCGTGCGGGCCACCAGGTGCAGGTGGCAGCCTTCCGCGGCAAAGCCCTCCGCCGCCGCGTAGCCGATGCCCTTGGAGCCGCCGGTGATGAGCACGGTGCGGCCCTTCAGGTTCAGTTCCATCGCCCCTCCTTCTGGTTCTTCCGCGGCCTGTGCGCCGCCCTTATATATATGAGGCATGCGCCCCGCCCTATAATATATGCCGCATATACGGCCTGGACGCGCTCCGTTCAGGTTATCGCTGTGGGCATAATCTCCGCTCCGCGGGCAGGGATGTCAAATTCTCACGGCTGGAAAGGGCGGGCGCCTTGATTTGGATTGCCCTTTTCCATGTGCCTGTATTAAAAGCGGAGGGGCCTGACCCATCCCGATCACGCAGCCCGAAAGGTTCGCCATGAGACCAGCCGTTACGATCACCGCCATCGCCCTGGCCATTCTGCTGGGCTGCGGCGGCGCCTACGCCCAAAGCGGCGGCGGGGCCAAGTTCAAGTCCGAAAAGGAGAAAACCAGCTACGCCGTGGGCATGAGCATCGGGCAAAACCTCAAGCGCCAGGGCATCCAGGTGGACATGACCCCCCTCATGCGCGGCATCAGCGCCGTGGTCAACAACAAACGGCCCCGCATGAGCCCCCAGGAATTCCAGGCAACCATGCGCGAGTTGGGCCAGCGCCTGAAAGCCGGACGCCAGCAGGCACAGCAGAGCCAAGGCAAGAAAAACGCGAGCCAGGGCGCGGCATTCCTGAAGCAGAACAGAAATCGGAAAGGGGTGCAGGCCCTGCCCAGCGGGCTGCAATACCGCGTGCTGCGCCGGGGCAAGGGGCGCAAGCCCAAGGCCACGGACACGGTGGTCACCCACTACAAGGGCACCCTGATTGACGGCACCGTCTTCGACAGTTCCTATACCCGTGGCAAGCCGGCCGCCTTTCCCGTCAAGGGCGTGATCCGGGGCTGGACGGAAGCCCTGCAACTGATGCCCGTGGGCTCGAAATGGGAACTGGTCATTCCGCCCCAGCTGGCCTATGGCAACCGCGGGAGCGGCAAAAAGATCGGGCCCAACGCGACCCTGATCTTCGAAATCGAGCTGCTCGACATCCGTTAGCCGCCCGCCCCTTTTTGTCCGGCCACGCGGTGACGCCAATTCCGCTCCGTGGCCCGAAACCCGACCGGGAAGCAAGAATGCCCACAATACAAGCCGGGCCGCTGCGCGCCCTGACGAAAGACTGCTTTCAGGCCGCCGGCTGCCCGCCGGAAGACGCGGAGTTGATCGCGCGGCTGATGGTGTTGTCCAACCTGCGGGGCCACGACTCCCACGGCGTTCGGCAGATGCCGCGCTACCTGGCCAACATCCGCAAAGGTTCCATCGTGCCGGGCGCCGAAATAACGGTGGTCAGCGACGCCCCCGCCATGGCCATCCTGGACGCCAACCGCGCCATGGGCCACGTGGCGGCCACCCGCGCGGCGGAGACGGCCATCGCCAAGGCCCGCGAGACGAGGATCAGCGCGGTGGGCGTGCGCAACCTGGACCACATCGGGCGCATCGGCGCCTACACGGAGATGGCCGTGGCCGAGGGCATGATCGGCCTGTGCTTCACCGCCACCCTGGGCTCGGCCAACATCGTCACCCCCTTCGGCGGGGTGCAGGGGCGCTTCGCCACCAACCCCATCTCCGCCGCCTTTCCCAACCCCCTGGGAGACCCGATCCTGCTGGACTTCGCCACCTCCGTGGTGGCGGCCAACAAAATCCGCCAGGCCAAGGACCGCGGCATGGAAGCCGGCGAGGGCTGGATGATAGACGGCGAGGGCAACTCCGTGCGCGACCCCCAGGCGTTCATCGACCGCAAGGTGGCCATGCTGCCCCTGGGCGGCGAGCGGGGCTACAAGGGCTACGGGCTGGCCGTGATGGTGGAAATCCTGGCCGGGGTGCTGACCGGCGCGGGCACCTTCGCCACCATCGAGGACAGGGAGAACACCAACAACGTGACCCTGCTGATCGTGATAGACCCGGCGGGCTTCGTGCCGGAGGCGTTTTACGGCGGGGAAATCCGCGCGTTGGTGGAATACCTGCGCGGCACCGCGGTGCGCCCGGGGGACCCGCCGGTGATGATTCCAGGCGAGTTCGAGGAAAACCACCAGCGCGAGCGCGAGCGGGAGGGCATCCCCATCGAGGAGCCCGTCTGGGAATCCATTCAGGAAGCGGCGGCCTCGCTGCAGGTGGCCCTGCCCGTGCCTTTGCCCTGAAGCCCCGCCCCGCCCTGTCCATCACGGGCGAATCGTGAGACAGTGAACCCAACACGGCTGAGTTGCGGGCGGAACCCCGGAAAGCCGGGACGCGCCCTTGCGACGGCGGCTTCGGCGCGGCCGATGGCGGCGGGTGAAAAAGGCCGGCGGACGCCGGCCCCGTATCCATCCGCTCCACCACGGGGGACAGGTATGGCGGATGACAACATCGGAATGCTGATGTTCAAGGAGCTGATGGAGAACCATCGCAACGATCACCAGGGCGCCATCATCAAAATCGAGGAATGGCGCGGCATGATCAACATCCTGGAAAAATTCGTGGAAATCGCCAAGGCCCATCCGGACGGCTGGCAGCATGTGCTGGCAATGATGGAAAATCAGTTCGCGGAAGACGAAAAGGAAGAAACCGAACCGGAGCAAAATTAAGGCGCCGCCGGAGGTTGGGGCCGCCCCTGCGCGGCGCGGCCGGCCCGGCTTTTCACCCACCCCGTGCATGGGCCGGCCCTGGCGATTGATTTGGAGTTGATTTCAAACATGGCTTCGGCGGATCACGGCCTTGCGGGCCTGCAGGTGATCGAACTGGGCGGGGGCATATCGGCCCCCATGGCAGGCAAGATGCTGGCCTGTCTCGGCGCCACGGTGCTTAAGGTGGAGCCGCCCGGGGGAGAGCGGGCGCGCCGGCGCGGACCCTTCCGCGGAAAAACCGCCGACCCCGAGGCCAGCGGCACCTTCCTGTATCTCAACACCAACAAGCGCAGCCTGGAACTCGACCTCACCCAGGACGAGGGACGGCGGGCCCTGGAGCGGCTGGCGGAGCGGGCGCACCTGCTTCTGCACAACTTCACGCCGGCGGAGATGGAGGCGCGGGGCGTATCGTATGAGCGCCTGAGCGGGCGCAATCCGCGGCTGGTGATGCTCTCCATCACCCCCTTCGGACTGAGCGGCCCCTACCGGGATTACGCCGCCAACGAGTTGATCCTCATTCACGGCGGCGGCTGGGGCTGGATCATCCCCGGCAAGGACACCCCCCCGGAGCGTCCGCCCATCAAGCCCTTCGGACAGCACGTGCTGGTGCATGCGGGGCTGCACGGGCTCGTGCCCGCCCTGGCCGCCTGCCGCGCCGCGGCGGAAAGCGGGGTGGGGGAACACATTGACCTGTCCGTGCAGGAGACCGTGACCTTTCTGCTGGGCCGCCATTTTTCCATTTACAGCTACACGGGCGAGACCGACGCGCGCACCTCTCCGGCCTTGTTCGAGCCCATGAATTTCTACCCCTGCCAGGACGGGTATATCTTCCTCATCTGTCCGGAGCAGCACCAGTGGGAGCACCTGGCCAAGCTGATGGGCGAGCCGGATTGGGCCGCCTCGGAGCGCTTCGCCACCCGCGAAACGCGCCGGGAGAACGCCGTTGAATTGCTGGCCCGGATCAGCGAATGGAGCGCCGGCTGGAAGGTGGAGGATCTGTTCCATGCCTGTCAGCAGGTCAAGGCCGGCGCCGCGCCCGTGTTCGACTTCCGGCAGTTGGAGGCCCAGGAGCACCTGCTGGCGCGGGAGTTCTACGTGCGCCAGGAGCATCCCGCCGCCGGCGCCCTGCGCCTGCCCGGCGCGCCCTTTCACCTCAAGCATGCCTGGTGGCGCGCGCCCGTTCCCGCCCCCCGCCTCAACGAAGCCGCGGGGGAGGCGGAGAGCCTGTTCGATCCATTGCCGGAAACCACCGGAACCGGCAAAGATAGCGGCAACGGCAATGACACCGGCAACGGCAAGGACGGGGGGGAGCACAAGGGAAGCAACGGCGCCGGGCTGCCCCTGGCCGGCCTGCGCGTGCTGGACCTGAGCTGGGTCTGGGCGGGGCCGCACTGCACGATGATGATGGCCATGCTGGGCGCGGAGGTAATCAAGGTGGAGTCCTCCTCCCGGCTGGACCTGACCCGCCGCTCCCGCCTGATACCTCCGGGCATGGAGCCGGGCCACAACCGCTGCGCCTACTTCAACCAGGTCAACCAGTGCAAGAAGAGCATCGGGATTGACCTCTCCCGCCCGGAAGGCATCGGGCTGGTGAAAGAGCTGGCCGCCGTCAGCGACGTGATGGTCAGCAATTTCGGCACGGGCGTACTGGAAAAGCTGGGGCTGGGCCCGGAGGAGATGCAGCGCATCAACCCGCGCCTCACGGTGGCCATGATTTCCGCCTTCGGCCAGACCGGCCCCAGCCGCCAATACATGGGCTACGGACCGCTGATCTCGCCCCTGGCCGGGATTTCGGCCCAGACCGGGTACGACGACGGCAAACCCCAGGACGTGGGCATGGCCTACGGCGATCCCAACGGCGGGGTGTACACGGCCATCGCCGTAATGGCGTCTCTGTGGGCGGGCGCCCGCCACGGTGCGCCGGGGCAGGTGATTGACGTGTCCATGTGGGAGGCCATGCTCTGCACGGGCTTCGAGGGCTGGATGAACCACACCCTGGGCAATCCGCCCTACCGCCCCATGGGCAACCGGGACCCGGTGGACGCGCCGCACAACGTCTACCGCTGCCTGGGTGAAGACGCCTGGGTGGCCGTGGCCGTGGACGATCAGGCCCAATGGCCCGGCCTGTGCCGCGCCCTGGGCGCACCGGAGCTTGCGCGGGACGAGCGCTTCCGGGACGCCGCCGCGCGCAAGGCCCACGAGGACGAGCTGGACGAGGTGATCGGGGCGTGGTGCGCAACCCGGGAACGCTGGGAGGCCGCCCGCTCCCTGCAGGCCGAGGGCGTGCCCGCCATGCCCGTGCTGGACAGCAAGGACCTGCAGGAAGATCCCCACCTGCTCGCGCGCGGCTGCTTCACCCACTGGCCCCATCCGGAGGTGGGGGTGTTCAGGATGATGGGCGCGCCCTGGCACATGAGCACGGCGCCCAACGGCATCGGCCACGCCGCGCCAATGCTGGGAGAGCACACGGACTACGTGCTGGACAAGCTGCTGGGCCTGGACGCCCAACGGCGGGCGGAACTGAGGGAAGAAAAAATCGTGGAATGACCGCCCGGCGTGGGGCGGAGGCGGGCCAATTAATACTACTGTGTTAGTTATAAATTATCATTAACAGTTACAAACACTTAAGAAAATGCAACCGCGGATGAACACGGATAAACGCCGATATAAGCAATTGATTTTATTCTTATCCGTGTTTATCTGCGTCCATCGGCGGTTTCAAATAACAAAGTAGTATTAACTAGGCAACAACGAATGGACGAGAAGCAATGGCTGCATATGACGTGATCGTGGTGGGAGCGGGAAACGCGGCCCTGGCCGCCGCCACTTCCGCCCGCGAGCAGGGCGCGGAGCGGGTGCTGGTGCTGGAAAAGGCGTCCGAGGAGCTGCGCGGGGGCAACACGCACTACAGCGGCGGGCTGTACCGCTTCGCCTTCGACAAGGCGGAAGACCTGGCGCCCCTGCTGCCCAACATCGCGGAGGAAATGCCCGAGTTCATGGACTCCGTGCAGCCCTATCCGGCGGAGCTGTTCTGGGCCGACCTGCTGCGCGTCACCGAAGGGTGCACGGACCGCGCCCTGGCGGAGATTCTGATCGGGCGTTCCTACGACACGGTGCGCTGGGTGGCGGCCCAGGGGGTCGAGATGGAGCCGTCCACCTCCCTGAGCAGCATCCGCTTCGAGGGCAAGGTCAAGTGGTCCCCCGGCGCGGTGGTGCGCGCCCGCCACGAAGGCGTGGGGCTGTCCAAGTCCTGGTTCGCCATCGTGGCCGGCCGCGAGGTGGAGGTGCGCTACGAGACCGGCGCGGTGAAGCTGATTCAGAACGACCGCGGCGCCGCCGCGGGCGTGCTGGCGCAGGGGCCGGGGGGCTTCGAGGAAATCTCCGCGGGGGCGGTGGTGCTGGGCTGCGGGGGCTTCGAGTCCAACCCCGCCTGGCGGGCGCGCTACCTGGGCCGCCCCTGGGACACCGCCCGGGTGCGGGGCACGGCCTTCAACAACGGGGACGGGCTGGAGATGGCCTTCGCCGCCGGGGCGGCGGCCCACGGGCAATACACCGGCTGCCACGCCACCCCCATTGACGGGGACGCCCCGCCCTACGGCGACCGCGAACTGACCGACAAGACCAACCGGCTCTCTTTTCCCCTCGGTGTGATGCTGAACCGGCAGGGGGAGCGCTTCGCCGACGAGGGCGAGGACTTCCAGCTTTACACCTACGCCAAGATGGGCGGGATCATCCTCAACCAGCCGGGCGGGATCGCCTGGCAGATTTTCGACTCCAAGGTCAAGGACTTGCTGGAGCCGCGCTACGCCACCGGCACGCCCCTGGTGGCGGACACCCTGGACGAGCTGGCGGCCCAGTTGCCGCTGGATCAGGAGCAGGCCCGCCGCACCCTGGCCGGCTACAACGAGGGCGCGGGGCGCGGGCGCTTCGATCCCACCGTGCTGGACGGGCTGGGCAGCAAGGGCCTGGAGATCGAAAAAACCAACTGGGCGCGGCCCCTGGACTCCCCGCCCTTCTACGCCTACCCCGCCACCGGCGGCATCACGTTTACTTTTGGTGGCGTGCTGATCAACGAGGACGCGCAGATCGTGGGCACCCACCGCCGGCCCATCCCGGGCCTGTTCGCCTGCGGCGAGATGGTGGGCGGGCTGTTCCACTACAACTACCCCGGCGGAACGGGCCTGATGTCCGGGGCCGTGTTCGGGCGCATCGCCGGCGCCTCCGCCGCCCGCGCGGCCACGGCAGGCAAAGGTACAGGAAAAAAGAAGATGGGGTTCAGGCGCGACTAGCGCTGTCTGTGAAATCAGTTTGCGGGGGAACAAGTCCCCCCGCGCCCCCCTTTCTGGTGCCAGGTTTGGCTGGAAGCCAAACTTGGCAGAGAACGGGTGCAGCAACTGTCTTGAGTTTCTACACAACAGCGGCAGGTGAAGTCT
>CBDUSX010000121.1:0-7908 GCA_965369935.1 uncultured bacterium | reverse complement strand
TCGCTTTCGGAGGGTGGGGTTGAAGCCGGCGGAGCCTCGGACCCTGACTTCACGGTGGGTTGCGCATCCGCTTGGGGCTCGGAGTCTGCGGGCGGCGCGGAGTTTGCCTGCGGCGCCGTGGCGGCTTGCTCGGCTTGGGACGCCTGAGGGTCCGCTTGCGGCAGGCCGGCTTGCTCCGCTTGGGGTGATTGGGAGTCTGTTCCGTCCTGGGACTGAGCGGCCTCCGGCCGCGCCTCCGATTCGGGCACCGCATCCGCGGTCGGCGGGCCGGACACCGCATCCTCGGACGGCGAGCCGGACACCTCCCCGCCGGCAGGGCGGACAGCTTCTTTTGTGGGCTCTGTCGTTGGCGGCCGGTCCACCTGCTGGGCATAGAGCCATGCAGGAGTCAGGCACAGCAGACATACCCAAATCAAACCCAATCCAACGTTCATACAATTGCTCTTGCTGGTGAGACCTTTTGCGCCCTGATGCGGGCCTGTAGACATCCCGTGCCGGAAAAGCCGGTGCCCGCCATCACCATCGCGGCGGGGGCCGTGGACGGCGCCGGTCAGGCATCCGCCCGAACATCTGCCTATATTCACTGTTTAAGGCCCATGACGCAAATCCAACTTGCGCTCAAGGCGCTTTCAGCAGCTTCGCTCCCTGATCCAGCACCCTGGTGGCCAGATGATTGCTCACCCGCACCTTGCGGATCGTGTGGGAGGAGCGGGCGTTGGTCACCCCGCCTTCGCCGGGAAAAATCCGCAGCCAGGCCCGGGGCGTCGAACTTTCTTCACTGAACAGTTCGATCTCCATGGCCGGCGCCACCCCGCTCACTCCGGACGCGCCTTCCTGCGTCAGGTACAGCACCGCCTTCAATTTTGTCAAGGCATTCACGAACAATGCAAACGCCTGGCTTCCCTCTCCATCATCGGGCCCGGCGCCCCACCGCGGAGGATCGCCGCCGCCGAGCCTCCACAGCTCCTTCGCGGCGCCCGCGCTGCTGATGCGGATGCGGGCCGCGGTCCGCACCGGAAACGGAAAAAGGGCGCGGTCGAAAAGCGTGGCGCGCGCCCGGTGCAGACGGCCGAACGGGGCCTCGTGAAAGAGATAGACGCTTCCGCTGCGGGGCCGTTGGCCGTAGCGCATCAGCTTACCATAGGTGGCGCCCCCGATCTCTAGTTCCAGGGGCTCCCGCCCGCCGCGCAGTTCCAGGCGCAGGGTGCGTCCCGGGGCGGGCAATCCGAACGCCTCGCCATCCAGTTGCTCCAGATTTCCGATGGCGCGCCTGGCATCCAGGGTGGAGAAGCGCCGCAGCAACTCCGCGGCGGCGGCGTTGCCCCGGAAGACCGACTCCAGCTTCCCCGGAGACTGAGCCTGGGATTCAGCCTGTGCCTTGGCCCGCGGCCGTCCGGCGGATTCGCCTGGTTTGGGCGCCGGGCGGCGTACGGGGCGGGGGCGGACGGTGCGCACCCAGATCAGGGGGGCGTCACCCCCCGTGCTCCAGTCAGACTCCAGGGCCACCTCGGTGGCGCCGTCCCGGTATATCAGCCGTTCCACCTCGCGCGGCTCGGCGCGCCACACCCGCACCGAGGAATCCGAGGGCCCTCCGCCCGGCGGATGGACCAGCAGGAATGCCCACACCAGGGCCGCCGCCAGCAACCCCGCAAGCACGATCAAGCTCCGCGGCATGCGCTCAGGCCCTCCGTCTCAGGCCGGGGCGGCCGGAAAAAAGGTAGCCCAGCCCCAGCACCAGCAGGGGCATTCCGAACACGGGCAGATAGAACCACACCCACTCGTCGCCCCTGGCATGCACGATCTGCACGTCCTTCTCCTTTCCTGTCAATCCGGGCGGCAGGCCACCGGCCAGCCAGCGGATGGCCTCCGCCACCACCAGCCGGTTGGCCCGGTTCCGCATCAGAAAATCCAGGGCGAAGTCGGCGTCCGCGAAGGCCAGGATGTGCGGGCCCCGCGGCGGCTTAACTCCGGGCTGCTTCCCGCGCGGCAAAGCCGGCGAGACGGCCAGGGAAACGATCGGCTGGGCGCGCGACTCCCTGCCTTTGTCGAAAGCGAAATTTCCGTTGCCGTCTCCCCAGGTGCCCTCCATGGCCCGGATGGTCTCCTGCACCCGCAGGTGCGGCGGAGGCTTGCCCTTCTCCCAGGCGCCCGAGCCCAGCAGCAGCAGCGGGTTCTGCCTGGCGTTGCGGCTGAGGGCGGCCACCGAGGGATGGCTCTGGTAGCCGATGGTCACCAGCAGCCCGCGGTCTGCCTGGGTGAAGGTGCGGCGGGCATAAAACCGGTCATTGGCCTGAACAACGGGCCTGAACTTCAGGCCGTAGCCGGCCAGCAGCCCTTCCAGGGAAGCCGCGCCGGGCCGGGCGGCGGAAACGTTCCCCGCGCCGGATTCGGGATCGAGCAGCACCAGCAGACTTCCCCCTGCCTCCAAATAAACTCTGAGGGCCGCCACTTCTCCCGGCAGGAAGGCCTCCGTGGGCGCGAGCACGATCACCAACGCCGCATCCCGCGGCAGATCCACGGCCAGCCCTTCGGAGGCGCCGAGAAACTTCACCTGGAAGTTGCGCTCCGCCAGCAGGGAACGCAGGGCGCTGATGCCGCTGCGGGGATCGTCCCGATTGGGCTTGCGCTCGTTGCGCTCGCCATGGCCCACGGTGATGTAGGCCGTGCGCCGCTCACGGGCCACCTCCAGCAGTGCGGCGAAAAAGGCGCCGTCGAAATTGCGAATCCTGGTTCGGGCCTGGCTGAGCAGGGTTCCGACCTGAATGCTTTTGCGCACCTCCCCCTTGCGCAGCAAAACGACGCCGTTGCGCCGCACCTTGAACGCCCTGGCCTGGGCGGGGTGAAGCTCCGCGTCGTAAGTCCTGATGTCCAGCCTGCCGGGTGCGGCGGCCAGATCGTTGAAGTAGGCTTGCAGCAGGGAAAGCACCAGGTGGTCTTCCGGATAGAAGAGCGCCACCTCGACTGTTTCCTCCAGTCCTTCGGCCACCTCGAGGGTCGCCGCGCTGGGCCGGGCCGTCTTGAAATAGGCCAGGTCCCACTGCCAGCCCAGGCGGTGGAACGCGAAATTCAGGGTCACGATCAGGCAGAGCAGCAAGCCCAGCAACAGGCCCGCCTCCACCGCCCGCGACAGCCGTGCGCGGCCCGGCCGTTCCGGGTGGCCCTGGGACCACAGGGACAGCTCGACGAACAGGAAGGGGAAGGCCCCCAGCAGCAGACTGAGCGCCCAGCCCCAGGTGAGCAGCCAGTGCAGTGCCCCCTCCCGCACGCCGGCGGGCAGGGCCAGGCCGGCCAGGTAGAGCAGCGCCGCCAGCAGAAACAAGGCCAGGGGCAGGGCTTCCAGGGCCAGGGCGCCCCGCTCTCCCCCGCGGCGGGTCCACCACAGGGCCGCCGGGCAGGCGGCCAGCAGCAGCAGCCCCAGGGCGGTCAGGTACGGCCCCACGGGATGGGCGGCCAGCGCCCGCTCGCCCGCGTAGATCAGGACGCCGGCGGGCAGCACGGGCAGGCGCGTGAAGCGGTGCAGGGCCTGGTTCATTCCCGCCACCTCCAGGAATCCAGGGAGCGCACGGCGCATTCAAGAAAAAACACCGTCACGCCCACGTAGTAGGCCACGTCGCGCAGGTTCAGCAATCCGCGGGATATGGGCAGGAAGTGCAGGTTGTGCAGGGCCAGATAGTTCAACAGCCCCTTCAGCGGCTCCTCGCTGATGCGCCCGGCCATCCAGACCACCAACAGCAGCGTCACCATCACCGCCGCCGCCGCGCCGGCCATCAGCTGGGTGCTGCACCAGGACGAGGCCAGCAGGGCGATGGCGATGCAGGCCCCGCCCAGCAGGAGCAACCCCAGATAGCCGACCAGTATCTGCGCCGCGGACACCTTGCCGTGCACCAGCACCAGGGCGGGCAGGTAGGAGGAGGCCGCCAGGGTGACCGTGAAGAAACCCAGGGCGGAGAAAAACTTGCCCCATACAATTTCCCGCTCGCTCACCGGGGAGGTGCGCAGCAGCACCAGGGTCTGGGTCTGCCGCTCCTCGGCGATCAGCCGCACGGCCAGCAGAATGGCGGTCACCATGGCCATGCCGCTGGCGGTGTAAAAGAAATCCTCGATCACCCGCTGGGAGAATTTGGCCCGGTTGCCGAGCGCGTACAGGTTGAACAGCAGCCCGCTCAGCAGCAGATGGGCGGCCAGGATCGCATACCCGGAAAAGGTGGCGAAATAGCTCAGGAATTCGCGGCGCGCAATGAGCCGGACGTTTTTTCCGAATCCTTTCATGACTCCGTTCCCGGCTCTGATCTTGGAGTTGTGGCCTCCCCGGGTTCGAGAAGCTCCAGGAACAATTCCTCCAGCCCGTCCTGCTCGCCCTTCAGTTCCAGCAGCCCCAGGCCGGCGCCCAGGCAGGCCTTGCTGAGCTGCTCCCGCACGTCTCCTTTCGCGGAGAGGCGCAAGCGCCATTGCCCGCCCTCCAGCCGGGAGCGCGACTCCTCCCGCAGGCCCGGCACTTTCTTCAGGGCGCCGGCCAGCTTGGCCTCCGCTCCCCGCACCAGCAGGGAAAGCCGCCGCGGGTGGGTGGCGCGGCCGCGCAACTCGGCCTCGCTCCCTTCGGCCCGCACGGCGCCCTGGTCAATCAGCACCACGCGGTCGCAGACCTGGGTGATTTCGGAAAGGATGTGGCTGGAGAAAAGCACCGTGTGGCGCTTGCGCATGGAGACGATCAAGTCCCTGATCTGGACGATCTGCAAGGGGTCCAGCCCCGCCATGGGCTCGTCAAGCATAATCACCGGCGGCCGGTGAATGGTGGCCTGGGCGATTCCGGCCCGCTGCTGGTAGCCCTTGGATAGATTGCCCAGCCGCTCGCCGGCCACCTCGTCCAGTCCCGTTTCCCGCGAGACTTCGGCGATGCGCTCCGCCACCTCCGCCCCGGCCAGATTGCGCAGGCGGGCCACGAAGGCCAGGTAGCCGCGCACGGTCATTTCCCTGTATAGGGGCGCCACCTCGGGCAGGTAGCCGATCCGGGTGCGCACCGCGCCGGGATCGTCCGGCACGGAGATACCGTCAATGAACACGCCGCCGGAACTGGGCAGAATCTGGCCGCTGAGGATTTTCAGGACGGTGGATTTGCCGGCACCGTTCTTGCCGACCAGCCCTACGATTTCGCCCTGCCGCACCCGGAAAGACAGGCCGTGCAAGGCCCGCCTGGCGCCGTAGAATTTGCTGAGGTTTTCGGTGCGGATCATGGCACAAACGCAGGCCGCGGCCGGGGCATGCCCGCATATTTCCACCGGCGGCCCGCCTGTCACCGGATATGGGCATGCGGGCCCGCATTCAGGAACACCCCCCTCCGCGACGGGGTCACCTGATCATCGTTTCCGGGAGGAAGAGGATGATCTGGGGAAAGGTGATCAGGATGGCGACGTTGACCAGGTCCACCGCCACGAACCACCCACAACCCTTGAAAATATCCCCCATGGACACGTCGGGGGCCACACCTTTCAGCACGTATACGTTCAGCCCCAGGGGCGGCGTAATCAGGCCCACCTCGATCATCCGCACCACCAGCACGCCGAAAAAAATGGGATTGATCCCCATTTCCCTGACCGCGGGCAGCACGATGGGAATGGTCAGCAGCAACATCCCGATGCCGTCCAGAAACATCCCCAATATCAGGTACAGGAACAGAATGCAGACCAGAATAAAGGTCGGAGGCATGTCCAGCCCGACCAGCCCTCTCGCCAGCGAGGCGGGCATGCCGGTGAATCCGAGAAAGTGCACGAAAATGAGGATGCCCACCACGATACCGAATATCATGGCGGTGGTGCGGCCGGTCTCCAGAAAGGCTTCCTTGAACTCCTTCCAGCCCATCTTGACGGTGAACCTGTGGGTGACCGCTATCAGGACGACGAACCCGATGATGCCCGTCTGCGCCGGGTTGGCAATCCCCGTCATGGTCACCACCACCACCGCCAGCGCCAGCGCGCCCACCCCCAGCAGGCGCAGCATGCTCAATTTAAAGCTGATGAAGGTCAGGACGAACGCCCCCAGAGCCCCCACCCCCGCGGCCTCGGTGGGCGTGGCCCACCCGCGGTAGATGGAGACCATCACCAGCGCCACCAGGATCACGATCCCGGAGGTGCCTCCCAGGGAAGTGAACCGCTCGCGCCAGGTGATGCCGTAAACGGGAGGGCCCAGGTTGGGGTTGATCTTGAAGCGCGTCAGCAGCATGGCCGAATAGCTCACCGCTTCCAGGAGGCCGGGCAGGAACCCCGCCAGCAGCAGGGCGCCGATGGACTCCTCGGCGATGATGCCGTAGATCACCATCAGCACCGAAGGCGGGATCATGGTGGCCATGGTGCCTCCGGCGGCCACGCACCCCGCGGACACCTTGTCGTCGTAGCCGTACTTCTTCAACTCGGGGAGGGCCACCCGCCCCATCACAGCCGCGGCGGCCGTGGACGCGCCGCAGGCCGCGGCGAATCCCGCCGAACCGAAGATGGTGGCGATGGCCAGACCGCCGGGGAGCCTGCCGAACCACTGCCGGGCGGTCCAGAATATGTCGCGGGTGATGCCGGCGTAATAGGCGAAGTATCCCATCAGGATGAACAACGGGATCACCAGCAGCGGATAGCGGGCGGTGAGGGCGTGGGGCAGGTAGCCCGCCAGCCCGGCGGCGGGATTGTAATCCCGCAAAATCCACAGGCCGATAAATCCGCAGATGGCCGTGGCATAGGCGATGCGCATGCCGCTGACCAGAAAGACGGACAGCACCAGCAGACTTATAATTCCAAGAAAGACGGGGTCCAATAGTCAAGCCTCTCGTCGCAATGTGAACGGTTCGGGTGCGGCGCGGTGAGCCCTCATTCGGCTTTCGCTCCCTTATGGGTATAGGTGGTCACCCGGCGTACGCGGGTGGGTAAAAGCTGTTGCAACAGGTCCAGATAAAGCCGAAGGGTGCTGAAGAAAATTCCGATCGTCACCGCGAGGGTAGAGGGCCAGACCAAATACTCGTACTGCATGGTCACGTCGTCGTATATCCAGGTGCGGTAGGTGTGCTTGGCGCTGAAGTAGGTCAGCACGGCGTATATGGCCACGGACAGGATCAGGTTGAAGATTTCCGCATACCTGCGCATGCCCGCCGGCATCAGGTCAATCACCAGGGTCATCTGCACGTGCCCGCCCGTGGACTGGGTATAGGCCAGCGCCAGGAAAATGATGGCCGGGGCCATCAACTCGCTCAATTCCAAGTGGCCGGGAATGGGGGCGTTGAACATGGTGCGCAGCACCACCTCGGCCACCACGAAACACATCACGAACAGGATCATGCCGTTGGCAAGGAGATTGAGACCCTGCTCGATCTGCCAGGCAATTTTGTCCAGAATCGTCGCGGCAAAGTAGATGGCGACTCCCACCATCACCACAACGACCATCACCGTCAGGAATTCTTGCATGTCGTCGTTCCTGGCCAACAGGCCTGTTGTCCGCCCCTGCCCCGTTGCTTCCCCGACTTCTTCCTCGATGGAGGCCGGGAGCCGCAAGGCGGCCGCGCCGGGCCGGGCGCAAAGCCGCTTGTTCCGGCGTGCCCCGGGCAGTGGAAAAGGACGTCCCGGAACCGCCGGGCGGCGGGGTGTTTCTATCCGGGTATGTCCCGCGATAAGCCTGGGGTATCCGGCGGCGCTTTCCGCCCCGCCGGATGCGCGGCTTCGTGTATTTCCGCTAGCGGGAGTACTTCCTGACCGTTTCCTTGGCGAAGTTCAGGATTTTGGTCGCCGGGAAGCCCTTGGCATTGTTCTTGCGCTCCCACTCGTCCCAGACCGGCTTCGCCTTGGCAATCAGCTTGGCCCGCTCAGAGGCCGGGAAGGGCACGATTTCGAGCCTCTTGTCGAAGATCGGGCGCCACTTCTTGTCGGCCTTCGCATA
>CBDUSX010000120.1:0-7935 GCA_965369935.1 uncultured bacterium | reverse complement strand
GCAAGGGACGGTTCGATCCGGTGCGCGGCGGTACCGGACGCGCGGCCGATCTGCTAGGCTGCATCTTCCGTGCTGTGTGTGCCCGCGGTCTTGTTCCCGTCCCTGGGATATGCGGGCTGTCTCGCGAATCCGGAAGCTGGGGGAGGAGCATGATTGCCGAAAAGCTGCCCCGCGCCGAGCTGGCCTACCTGCCCACCCCGCTGGAGGAGGCCCCGCGCCTTTCCGCCGCCCTGGGCGGGCCGCGCATTCTCATCAAGCGGGACGACCGCACCGGGCTGTCCTTCGGGGGCAACAAGCCGCGCATTTTCGAGTACGTGTTCGGGGACGCCCTGGCCCAGGGCTGCGACGTGATGATCACCCCCGCCGGCCCGCAGAGCAACCACCTGCGGGAAGTCAGCGCGGCGGCCAACCGGCTGGGGCTGAAGTCGGTGATCGTCGTGTACGGCACGGACGGCCGGGAGGAGCCCACGGGCAACATGCTGCTGTTTCAGTTGCTGGGCGCGGAAATCCGCTACTACCCCAGCGAGAGTCACGACGCCTACCTTGACCCGGCGCTGATGGAATTTACGGAAGGCATCCGGGACGAGTATGCGGCGCGGGGGCACAAGCCCTACATCGTCCACTTCTCCCTGCGCTCCGGCGTGCTGGGCTCCGTGGCCCACGCCGCGGCGGCGGAGGAGCTGACGGCCCAGTTCGGGGCGCTGGGGGTGGAGCCGGATGTCCTATACGTTCCCTGCGGCTCCGGGGTCACCACCTCCGGCTTCGTGCTGGGGCTCAAGCACCTGGGCCTGAAAACGCGGGTGGTGGCCGTGAGCCTGATCTACCCCGGCGCCCACGTGAAGGCCGGCATCGCCCGCTACGCCAACGGCGCGGCGGAAGAGCTGGGCCTGCCCACCCGCATCACGCCGGAGGACTACGACGTGGTGGACGTCCATGACCGGCCTGGCTACGGGGTCATCAGCCCGGAAGTCACGGAGGCCATCCGTCTGTGGGCCGGCCAGGAGGGCATATTCCTCGATCCCACATACAACGGCCGCACCATGGCCGCCATGATCGAACACATCCGCGGCGGCCGCCTCGGCTCCGGCCAGACGGCGGTGCTGGTGCATACGGGCGGCGTGCCGGCCCTGTTCGCCGGGCACCCGGAACTGCTGGCGGGCTGAGCCGTCCTCCCTCGCGGCGCGGATCGCTTGCCCCTCGATGCGGTTACATTTTCACTTCCCGCCAATCCCCTCGCCGGCGTCATGGCCAGAAAAAAAATTGGCCCGGACGCAGCTTTTCGCCGGGTCATTCTGTCGTTTCATGCGGCAATTTGCCCCATAAATGCCGCCTTTTTTGAATAGCGGCACCTGGGCACGGGCGGGGCCTGCATCGGACGATATCCCGGAAATGACAGCATTTTTCTCCCGAAGGGTGGGCCTGGAGCGTCGCAAAAAATGGGGGCACAGAATTTGTAGCCTGTCGACAAAGAAACGGCGGGCAACAGGAGGTCCGGAAGAAAGGAGGGCCCACACCCCGTCACACGAATTGCCGCGCGGGCAGGGCCGAGCAGGCGGGCCCGGCGCATTCCTTCCAACGGAGACGACAGCATGCCGGTTTCCAGCTACCTCGCCTATCCCAGGGCCGGCAGCGGCCGCAAGGCGGCGGACGCCCTGGCCGCGTTGCCGGGGTGCGAGGTTTCGCCCAGCAGGGATTTCAGCCTGCTGGTGATCGTCGCCGACACGCCGGACGAGCAAAGCAACCAGGAACTTGAATCCACTATGCGGGCCCTGCCGGAACTGGACGGGCTGGCCATGGTGTTTTGTCACGCCGACGGCGGCCAGACCGGGGAGAAACAATCGTGACCACTCTGAATCGCAGGGCGTTCATGCGCCAAATGGCCGCCAGCGCGGCGTTCACCGCGGCAGCCACCGCGTTTCCGGGGATCGTGTTTCCCGGGCAAGCGGTGGGCAACATTTCCGGCGTGGACTGGCACAAGGCCCCGTGCCGTTTTTGCGGCGTCGGCTGCGGGCTGCTGGTGGGCATCAGCAACGGCCGCGCGGTGGCGGTGAAGGGCGATCCGGCCTCGCCGGTCAACCGGGGTCTGTGCTGCGTGAAGGGCTATCACGTCGTGCAAACCCTCTACGGCTCCGACCGGCTGACCCACGCCATGGTGCGCCGCAACGGCAAGCTGAAAAAAGTGCCCATCTCCGAGGCGCTGGACGTGGTGGCCGCCAAGATAAAGGAGACCATCGCCAAGCACGGCAAGGACGCGGTGGCCATCTACGGCTCGGGGCAATGGACGATCCCCGACGGCTACGTGGCCCTGAAGCTGTTCAAGGGGGCCATCGGCACCAACAACGTGGAGGCCAACGCCAGGCTCTGCATGGCCAGCGCGGTGACCGGATTCATCACCAGCTTCGGCCTGGACGAGCCCATGGGCTGCTACGACGACATTGACCACGCCGACACTTTCATCCTGTGGGGCAACAATATGGCCGAGATGCACCCGGTGCTGTTCTCGCGCCTGCTGGAGCGCCGGCGGACGAACCCCAGGGTGAAGATCGTGGAGTTGGCCACCCGGCAGACGCGCACCACCTTCGCCGCGGACAGCTCCATCCTGTTCGAGCCCCAGGCGGACCTGGCCATTGCCAACGCCATCTGCCACCAGATCGTCAAGGATGGCCGGGCCGACAAGCAGTTCCTGGCCCGCCATTGCGCCTTCAAGAAGGGCAAGACCAACATCGGCTACGGGGTCGAGGACCGGTTCAAGTTCAAGGACAAGGCGAAAAAAAGCAGCTTCGCGGAATACGTGAAGTTTCTGGAGGATTACGCTCCGGAAAAGGTGGCTCGGTATTCCGGCGTGTCCGTGAAGGACATCCGCACCCTGGCCTCCCTTTACGGCGATCCCAACCGCAAGGTGATGTCCTTCTGGTGCATGGGCTTTAACCAGCACACCCGCGGCACCTGGATCAACAACCTGGTCTACGACATCCATCTGCTGGTGGGAAAAATCTCCACGCCGGGCAACAGCCCCTTCTCTCTCACCGGCCAGCCCAGCGCCTGCGGCACGGTGCGCGAGGTGGGCACGCTGACCCACAAGCTGCCCCACGGCGTGGTGATGAACAAGAAGCACCGGGAACTGGCCGCGCGCATCTGGCAGGTGCCGCCGGACAGGATTCCGGCCAAGCCCACCTACCACACGGTGGAGATGTTCCGCGCCCTGGACCGGGGCGACCTCCGTTTCGTGTGGGTGCAGGTGACCAACCCCATGGTGACACTGCCCAAGCTGAACCGCTACCGGGCCGGCGCGCAGAAGGAGGGCCGCTTCGTGGTGGTCTCCGACGTGTACCCGACCCCCACCACCGACGTGGCCGACGTGATTCTGCCCTCGGCCATGTGGATCGAGCGGGAGGGCATGTTCGGCAATTCGGAGCGCCGCACCCAGCACTGGGAGCAACTCGTGGAGCCGCCGGGCGAGGCCATGAGCGACACCTGGCAATTGATCGAAGTGGCCCGGCGCCTGGGCCATGGCAAGCTCTTTCCCTGGAAGAAAGCCACCCACATTGCGGACATCTGGAAGGAATACTCCCGCTTCCACGACACCCCCAAGCACCGCATGGCCCCCTACGAGTTGCTGAAGGCCCGGCCGGGCGTGCGTTGGCCGTTCGTGAACGGCAAGGAAACCAAGTGGCGCTACCACGCCCGCTACGACCCCGCCGCCAAGGGCAGCGGACACCACTTTTACGGCAAGCCGGACGGGCGGGCCTGGTTCTGGCTGCGGCCCTACGAGCCTCCCGCCGAGTCGCCGGATAAGGATTATCCCTTCTGGCTGAACACGGGCCGCGTGCTGGAGCACTGGCACTCCGGCTCCATGACCCGGCGCGTGCCCGTGCTGCACAGGGCCGTGCCCGAGGCCTACGTGGAACTCAACCCGGCCGATGCGGAGCGGCTGGGGATCGTCAACGGACAAAAAGTACGGCTGGTGACGCGGCGCGGCAAGCTGGTGCTGAAGGCGGCCATTGACCGGCGCGGCAGACCGCCGCAGGGCCAGGTATTCGTTCCGTTCTTCGACGAGTCCCTGCTCATCAATGAGTTGACCCTGGACGCCTTCTGCCCGATTTCCAAGCAGCCGGACTACAAGAAATGCGCGGTGCGGGTCGAGGTGATATGAGCGAGCGCAAGAACTGGCGGCCGAGCTACGTGTTCGTGACCATGCTGATCCTGCTGGCCGGCGTGCTGGCTTATCTGGCCGTGACCGCCCTGGACACAGGCACCACGGAGGTGGCGCAGATGGTGGGAGCGCCGGAGGCCGGGCAAAGCGCAGGCGGGCAAGCCGCGCGGCCCATCGCGGCGGAGGCCGGGCCCTTCCGTCACGCCACCGCCGGGAACGGGAAGGAGACACCGGCACCCGCGGGGAGGCATCTGGAGGGTTATTACCAATGGCGGGCCTATCCCGGGGCGCCGCCCATGATTCCCCACGAGGTGAGCAGCAACCCGGAAGCGCAGGCCCAGGCCTGCAACCAGTGCCACGAGGCGGGAGGCTACGCCGCGAAGTTCAGCGCCTTCACGCCCATGACGCCCCACCCGGAATTTCTCAACTGCCGCCAGTGCCATGCCGCCGGGGACAGGAAGCCCCGCCCGTTCAGGGGCAACCGCTGGGTGAAAATCGCCGGGCCGCGGCTGGGGCTGGCCGCCCTGCCCGGCGCGCCGCCGCGCATCCCCCACGGCCTGCAAATGCGCGAGAACTGCGTGGCCTGCCACTCCGGCGGGGGGGCCGTGGCCGAGATCGCAACCAGTCACGCGGAACGGGGGAACTGCCGCCAGTGCCACGTCCCCTGGACCACCAGCGGCACCTGGAGCCGGCCCTGAATGGATCCCACGCGCCGCCAGACTTCCAACGGCCGGAAAACCGCTGGGCCTCCTTCCACGATGCCGCCCGGCCTGCGGCTGCGGAGAGGAGCCGCCATGGCCGTGTTGCCGCTGCTGTTCCTGCTGGCCGCCTGCGGAGGCGCGGGGGAAGATGGGGGCGCTTCGCAACATGACAACAGCCCGCCCGCCGCTACGGGCGGAGCGGCCGACCACGGGCTGAGTTCCGCCCCGTATCTTGCCGGATTGGCGACGGTGCCGGTGCAGGGCGAGCATCCGCGCCCGTTCCAGGTCACGGCCAGGAGCGGCAAGATCGGCCGCTATCCCTGCGCAAGCTGCCACGACCGGCCCCTGAAAAATCTGAAGGCGGGCATTCCGCCGAAGATGCGCGGCACCCACCGGGAGATCTCCCGGCCCCACGCGCCGGCATCCACCCTGGCCTGCCAGGACTGCCATGAGGATGCCGGCGGGATGAACCGCCTGCGCCTAGCCGACGGCTCTCAGTTGGGCTTCGACCACAGCTACCGCGTCTGCGCCCAGTGCCACTTTCAGCAGGCCAGAGCATGGGCGGGCGGAGGGCACGGCAAGCGCCTGGGCGGATGGGCCGCGCCACGGGTGGTGAAGAACTGTGCGGGCTGCCACAATCCGCACGATCCGCTTCGTCCGGCGAGCGTGCGGCGCTGGCCGGCCCTTGTTCCCAACGCGCCCGCCCGGCGCAAAGGCCACGGAGATTAGGGATATGACGCGCCTTCGCTCCATTGCCGCGCGCTGCCTGCGCGCCATGTTCCGCGGGGCGTCCGCACGCGGAAGGAAGCCGGATGCCGCCGAATCCGCTCAAGGGGCTTTTTTGGGCAAGAGGCTCGGACGGCGGGCGGCGCTGGCCACCATCCTGGGGGGGCTGGGCGCCGGCGCGGGGGTGGCCCTGGCCTCCAACAACCCGTTGAGCAGCGAGGAAAGCCGGGAAAAGGCCAAGCTCAACTTCCTGGAATTCTTCAAGTCCAATTACCGGGTGATGAGCAAGGCGGAACGGAAGGCCACCATCGCGCGCATGGAACGCCTGGCGAAGTTGGAGCACGGCACGACGGTCACCATCAGCGGGGCGGAGCCGCCGGCGGGCGTGCTGTTCGGGTACGCCTTCAACATCTCCAAGTGCAAGGGCTACCTGGAATGCGTCTCGGCCTGCATTCGGGAAAACAACCTGGACCGCTCGACCAACATGCAGTACATCAAGATTTTCGAAATGAAGCAGGGCTCCATGAATCTGGAGCACGGGAGAGCGGATTTTTACCACGAGGTGCCCGAGCCGGGGCATTACTACCTGGGCGTCCAGTGCTTTCACTGCGAGAATCCGCCATGCACCCCGGTGTGTCCCGTGGGCGCCACCTGGAAGGAGCCGGACGGCATCGTGGTGGTGGACTACGACTGGTGCATCGGCTGCCGCTATTGCGAGGCGGCCTGCCCTTATTGGGCGCGGCGCTTCAACTGGAAAACGCCCAGCATCCCGGAGGCGGAACTGAACCGCACGCAGCACTACCTGGGCAACCGCCCGCGCAGGCAGGGCGTGATGGAGAAATGCACCTTCTGCATTCAGCGCACACGGGCGGGCAAGAACCCGGCGTGCGTGGAAGCATGCCCCACCGGGGCGCGGGTGTTCGGAAACCTGCTCGACCCGCATAGCGAAATCCGCTGGGTGCTGGACAACAAGAAGGTGTTCCGCCTGAAGGAAGACCTGGGCACCGAGCCGAAGTTCTGGTACTTCGCCGATTGAACCGGGCCATGAATTGCCCATCGAAGAAACCGCAGGAACCGAAGGATTCGCCATGAGAGGCCGCCATCCGCTGATCTCGTTTTTGCTGGACGCCCTGCGCACAGCCACCCAGGGCAGCCCGCGCTATCACGTCTGGATGGGCGCGCTGACTTTCCTGATGCTGATGGGGGCCTTCGCCTATTCGGTGCAGTTGCGGGAAGGGCTCATCGTGACCGGCATGAACGATCACGTGAGCTGGGGCCTGTACATTTCCAATTTCACCTTCCTGGTGGGGCTGGCCGCGGCGGCGGTGATGATCGTCATGCCGGCCTACGTGCTGCACGACGTGGATTTCGCCCGCGCGGTGCTGGTGGGCGAGGGCATTGCGGTGGCCGCGCTGTTGATGTGCCTGGCCTTCGTGACGGTGGATATGGGCGGCCCAGCCCGGGTGTGGCATCTGCTGCCGGGAATCGGCTATTTCAACTGGCCTTCCTCCATGCTGGCCTGGGACATCATCGTGCTCAACGGCTACCTGGCGCTCAACCTGCTGGTGCCCTTCTATCTGCTGTTTTCCCACTACCAGGGGAAGGAGGCGGACAAGCGTTTTTACCTGCCCTTCGTGTTCATCTCTGTGTTCTGGGCCGTTTCCATCCATCTGGTGACGGCGTTTTTGTACGCGGGTCTGCCGGCCCGTCCGTTCTGGAACTCCGCGTTGCTGGGCCCGCGCTTTCTGGCCTCGGCCTTCGCGGCGGGACCTGCGTTCATGATCGTGGTGCTGTCCCTGATCCGCAGCCAGACCGCCTATCAGATCAGGGACGAGACCCTGAACAAGCTGGCCCTGATCACCGCCGTGGCCGCGCAGATCAATCTGGTGATGCTGGCCTCCGAGCTGTTCAAGGAGTTTTATTTTCCGACCGAACACAGCCAGAGCGCGATATACCTGTTTTTCGGCCTTCGCGGACACCATGCGCTGGTGCCCTGGATCTGGACGGCGATCGGCCTCAACGTGGCGATCACCGCGGCGCTGATGATCCACCCGTTCAGGCGCAATTTGAAATTGTTGACACCCGCGTGCGCCGTGCTGTTCGTCGCCATCTGGATCGAGAAGGGGATGGGCCTGATCGTGCCCGGCTTCATCCCCTCCCCGCTCGGGGAAATCGTGGATTACTTCCCCAGCTGGGTGGAAATATTTGTGACCGCCGGCATCTGGGCGATGGGGATGTTCGTGATGACGGTGCTGATCAAGGTGGCCGTGCCCATAGAGCAGGGAGAACTGCGCATGCCCGAACCCGCCAAGGCCCGGGGCAAAGCTGTCCGGGGCGATACCCGGCGTAAATCCG
>CBDUSX010000119.1:0-7971 GCA_965369935.1 uncultured bacterium | reverse complement strand
TTGACGTGCCGTCTGGATTCGTGTTGTCTATTCCATTGGTCTTCCCGCGGCGGGAGCCCTTGCGCTTGCCTCTATTCATTTCGCCTGTCGGTTATGGTTGGATTCAGCAAATCGGCGTTGAGGGAAGTGAACGGACTGTTCGGCCGCTACCCGCATAAAGTTCACGCACTGTTGCCTGTGCTGCATCTGGTGCAGCGGGAAAATGACGGCTGGCTTCCCCCGGGCTGGGACGCCTACGTGGCTGAATTGTGCGAAACGACGATCAACCATGTCCGGGGCGTCATCACCTTCTACAACATGTTCCGCACCCGGCCGGTGGGCAGGCACCACATCATGGTCTGCACCTGCGTGCCCTGCGGTCTGTGCGACGGTGACAAGCTGCTGGAACACCTGGAGGAAAAACTGGGCCTGCATCCGGGACAAACCAGCGCCGATGGATTGTTCAGCCTGGAGGAGGTGCAATGCCTGGCGGCCTGCGACAAGGCGCCCCTGATGGTCATCAACACCAAGATGCACGAACACGTGACCCTGGAACAGGTGGATGGCCTGATCGCCGAGGCGCGCAAGAACAAAAAATAGCCGCCGGCCGCCATTGATGAAGGGCCGGCAGGTAAGGACGAGCATCCAAGTAAGCCCATGACGGAAGAAAAACCGATTCTGACCAGGAATCTCCGGAACAAAGGCTACTCCGGCGATCTCAACGCCTACCGCAAGGTGGGGGGCTTCAAGGCCCTCAAGAAGGTGGTCGCCAGGATGAAACCGGAGCAGGTGCTGGAAATCGTCAAGGCCTCCGGCCTGCGGGGGCGCGGGGGCGCGGGCTTTCCCACCGGCATGAAGTGGAGCTTCATGCCCAAGGACACCGGCAAGCCCTCCTACCTGATCTGCAACGCTGACGAGAGCGAGCCCGGCACCTTCAAGGATCACCTGATCATGATGCGCGATCCCCACCAGTTTCTGGAGGGGATGATCATCGGCTGCTACACGGTCGGCTGCAACGCAGGCTACATCTATATCCGCGGGGAATCGCAGCACGCCATCGCCAACACCAACAAGGCCATCAACGAGTTGTACAAGGCCGGGATTCTGGGCAAAAAGGTGATGGGCAGCAGGTACAGCCTGGACCTCTACGTTCATCCGGGGGCGGGGGCCTACATCTGCGGCGAGGAAACGGCGTTGCTGGACTCCCTGGAAGGCAAGCGCGGCCAACCGCGCTTCAAGCCGCCCTTCCCGGCGGTGGCGGGTTACGACGGCTGCCCCACCAGCGTCAACAACGTGGAAACCCTGATGTGCCTGCCCTACATCATAAACGAGGGGCCGGAGGCCTGGACGGCCCTGGGCACGCCCGGCAATTCGGGCACCCACATGGTCAGCGTCAGCGGGCACGTGGAAAAGCCGGGGGTGTACGAGGTGGAAATGGGGGTCACCCTGAAATCCATCATCTACGATCTGGCGGGCGGCGTGAGGGGCGGCAAGCAGCTCAAGGCCGTTATTCCCGGTGGCGCTTCGGCCAACGTGCTGAAAGCCGACGAGGTGGACATTCCCTACGAGTTCGACGCGTTGATGAAAGCCGGCACCATGATGGGCTCCTCCGCGGTGATGGTGTTCGACGAGGATGCGGACATGGTGGAGGTGGCCAGCCGCACCATCCGCTTCTTCAACCACGAATCCTGCGGGCAGTGCACCCCGTGCCGGGAAGGCACCTTCTGGCTGAAGAACCTGGTGCGCGACTTCACGGACAACGCCGGCAGCGAGGACAAGCTGAAGCGGGTGCACCGGGTGGCCGGCGGGCTGATGGGCACCACCATCTGCGCCTTCGGGGATGCCACCGGCGGCCCCATGCAGACCTTTGTGGAAAAATTCCCGGAAGATTTCAGGAAACATTTCTAGAAAACATCTCTGGAAAACATAGTTAAGCCCATAGATCGACCATGCCGACCTTCTACCTGGACGACGATAAAATCGAGTTTGAGCCGGGCGAGTCCGTGCTCCATGCGGCCCTGCGCCACAACCGGGAAATTCCGCACTACTGCTTTCACCCCGGCTTGGCGGTGACCGCCCAGTGCCGCATGTGCCTGGTGGACGTGGTGGACATGGGCAACGGGCGCGGCATGGGCAAGCTCCAGACCTCCTGCTCCACCCCCGCCGCGGAGGGCATGAAGGTGGACACCCAGTCGGAAAAGGTGCGCCACGGCCAGAACACGGTCTCGGAGTTTCTGCTGGTCAACCACCCTCTGGATTGCCCGATCTGCGACCAGGCCGGAGAATGCGAACTGCAGAACTTCTCCTTCACCTACGGCACGGGCGAATCGGAGATGGAGTACGAGAAGCGGGTCTATGGCTGGCGCGACGTGGGCACCTTCATCGTGCTGGAGCGCAACCGTTGCATCCATTGCTCGCGCTGCGAGCGCTTCACCCGCGACGTCACGGGCACCCACGACTTCGGGATGTTCCTGCGCTCCCACGAGTTGACCTTCGACACCTTCGAGGATCACCAGATCACCGACAAGTTCCAGGGCAACCTGGCCGACCTGTGCCCGGTGGGCTGCATCATGAACCGCGACTGGCGTTTCAAAAAACGGGCCTGGAAACTGCAAAAGACGGACTCGGTCTGCCCTTCCTGCTCCACCGGCTGCAACATCACCGTGGATCATCACAAGAACCGGGTCTATCGGCTCAAGCCCAGGGAAAACCAGGAAGTCAATCGCTGGTGGATGTGCGACGAGGGGCGGATCGGCTTCAAGCACCTCAACGACCGCCAAACGCGCCTGCTGGAGCCCCAGGCCAAGGTCAAGGGCAGCCTGCGCAAAGCGGACTGGGAGCAGGCCTACCGGGCCACCGCCGGGCGGGTGAAGGAAATCGGGGCCTCGGGCGCGGAGGTGTTCGGCATGACAGACACCCATGCCACCAACGAGGAATTGTACCTGTTCAGGAAACTCCTGGTCGAAGGGCTGGGCGCGGAGACGGTCTACTTTCCCTTGCGCCCCGGCGAGCAGCAGGAGCAGCCGCCGCTGGCCGAGATCGACCCGTTCATCTACACCCTCATCCAGACCGACAAGTCGCCCAACACCGCCGGAGCCCTGGCCCTCGGGCTCACCGGGGACGTGGACGACAAGCGCCTGCGCGCCGCCCTGAAAAAGCCGCCCAAGGTGGTGGTGATCTGCGGTGCGCCCCTGGCGGGGGAGGAAGGCGAGGCGGTACGCAAGGAACTCGCCAAGGCGGAGTTGATCATCCACATCGGCGCCTTCCACGGGCCGTGGACGGATGCCGCCGACGTGGTGCTGCCCGGCACCACCTACGCGGAGAAGGAAGGCAGTTTCACCAACAAGGCCAACCGGGTGCAGCGCATCCATGCGGGCCTGCGGCCGCCGGAAATGGCCCGCGATCAGGTGACGATCATGCAGGAATTGCTGGCCGCCCTGGGCAAGCCGAAAAACCTGGCCTCCGCCCCGGCCGTGTTCGATGCCCTGGGCAAGGAGCCCGGCGCATTCAAGGGACTGAGCTGGGAGGCGCTGGGCAGCCAAGGAAAGGTGCTGCCGGGGGCGTAGAACGGTGGGGAGGAATTCCCCGCCCGCCGACCCCGCACCGGAGAGAGAACATGTTGATCGCATTTTACATTGTGGCGTTTCTGGCGGTGGCCAGCGCGTTGAACGTGCTGATCCTGCGCTCGCCGGTGTATTGCGCGATTTCCCTGGTGGGCACCTTCTTTTTTCTGGGGATCGTATTCATTCTGCTCAACAACGAGTTCGTGGCGGCCGTCCAGATTCTGGTCTATGCCGGCGCGATCATGGTGCTGTTCCTGTTCGTGATTATGCTGCTCAACCTGAGGCCCGACGCCGCGCCCGTTTCGCTCAAATTCGGCATTTCAAAAATCCTGGGCATCGGCCTGACCGTGGGCATTCTGGCGCAGTTGGTCGGGGTGTTCAGCTCCTCCAAGGCCATATTGGGGCCCCTGGGCGAGTACACCACCGAGCGGGTCGCCGAGGAGGGCTCTCTGCAAATCATCGGCGGCCTGCTGTTCAAGGAATTCGTGCTGCCCTTCGAGGTGATTTCGGTGCTGCTGATGGTCTCGGTGATCGGCGCGGTGGTGCTGGCCAAGAAGCGCCCCCCGGAAGAGCCGGAGGAGGAGCGGCCATGATACCCATCAGCCATATCCTGACCTTGAGCGCCATCCTGTTCGCCATCGGGGTGGGCGGCGTGATGATCCGCCGCAACGCCATCGTGGTGTTCATGTGCGTGGAATTGATGCTGAACGGGGTGAACGTGGCCTTTGTCGGGTTCGCCTACGGCATGCAGTCCATGGTGGGCGTGATGTTCGTGTTCTTCGTCCTGGTGGTGGCCGCCGCGGAAGCCGTGGTGGGGCTGGCCATCATGCTGGCAATTTTTCGCAACAGGGAATCCCTGGACATGGAGGAATTCAACCTGTTGCGCTGGTAGCCGCCCGCCTGAGGGAGGCGCCGGCAAGATTTTTTCGGGATGAGATGTCCGCATATTTGTGGTTGATACCCGCCCTGCCCCTGGCCGGCTTTGTCCTGAACGGCCTGTTGGGCAAGTCCTTCGGCAAGGGCTTCGTGTCCCTGGTGGGGCCGGGGGTGGTGGGGGCGTCGTTTGTGCTGTCCGTACTGGCCTTTTTCGACATGCTGGCCGCGCCGGGCATGGCGCTGTCCCAGACCGTGTTCACCTGGATCGAGTCCGGCTCGTTTCACGTGCCCGTGGCCTTCACGGTGGACCGGCTCTCCGGCCTGTACATTCTCATCGTCACCGGCGTGGGTTTTTTGATCCACCTGTACTCCGTGGGCTACATGGGGGACGAGGAGGAATACGGCTACTGGCGCTTCTTCTGCTACCTGAATCTGTTTATCTTCTTCATGCTGCTGCTGGTGCTGGGCAGCAACTTCCTGCTGATGTTCGTGGGCTGGGAGGGGGTGGGGCTGTGCTCCTACCTGCTGATCGGCTACTACTTCAAGAAGAATTCCGCGGCCAGCGCGGCCAAGAAGGCCTTCGTGGTCAACCGCATCGGCGACTTCGGGTTCATCGTGGCCACCCTGATGATCTTCGCCCTGTTCGGCACCCTGGATTTCACGGCGGTGCTGCAGGGCGCCCCGGCCAAGCTGGCGGCGGGGGGCGTTGTGATCACGGCCATCACCCTGTTGCTGTTCCTGGGGGCCACGGGCAAGAGCGCGCAAATTCCCCTCTATACGTGGCTGCCCGACGCCATGGAGGGGCCCACGCCCGTCTCCGCGCTCATTCATGCGGCGACCATGGTCACCGCGGGGCTGTACATGGTGGCGCGGCTGAGCACCCTGTTCATGATGGCGCCGCTCACCATGGCGGTGGTGGCCGTCATCGGCGCGGCCACGGCCCTGTTCGCCGCCACCATCGCCCTGGCGCAGAACGACATCAAGCGGGTGCTGGCCTATTCCACCGTGAGCCAGCTGGGCTACATGTTCATGGCCATGGGCGTGGGGGCCTTCGCCGCGGGCATCTTCCACGTCATGACCCACGCTTTTTTCAAGGCCCTGCTCTTTCTCTGCTCCGGCTCGGTGATCCATGCCCTGCACCACGAGCAGGACATGAACCGCATGGGCGGGCTGAAGCGGCAGATGCCCATCACCGCCTGGACGTTCGTGATCGGCGCCCTGGCCATTTCGGGCTTTCCGCTGATCTTCGCCGGCTTCTTCAGCAAGGATGAAATTCTCTGGAAGGCTTTCTCCTCGCCCCTGGGCCATCCGGCGCTGTGGGTGGTGGGGGCCCTGACGGCGCTGCTGACCGCGTTCTACATGTTCCGGGCGGTGGCCCTGACCTTCTTCGGGGAAAGCCGGGTGGATCCCCATCACGCGCCCCACGTGCGCGAGTCTCCCTGGAGCATGACCCTGCCCCTGATCGTGCTGGCTGGGCTGGCCATCGTGGGGGGCTGGGTCGGCATTCCCCACGTGCTGGGGGGAAAGACCATCCCCAACGTGATCGAGCACTACTTCGACGGCTTCTTCAAGGTGCCGCCGGCGGTCCACCACGAGGCCACGGAGGAGCTGATGCTGATGGGCATCACCACCGTGCTGGCCCTGTTCTTCATGTGGCTGGCCTTCCGCCTGTTCTCGGCCAGACGGGCGCAAATGGCGGCCCTGCGCGGCAAGCTGGGCGCCGTCCATACCCTGCTGGCCAACAAGTACTACATTGACGAGCTCTACGACCTGCTGGTGGTGCGCAGCATCCACTTCGTCTCGGACAAGCTGCTGTGGCGCATCGTAGACGTGCGGATCGTGGACGGCATCGTCAACGCCATCGGCAACACGGCCCGCAACCTGGGCGGCACTTTGCGCCTCACCCAGACCGGGCTGGCCGGGAACTACGCGGTGGGAATCGCCCTGGGCGCGGTGCTCATCTTCTGGTTTCTGATTTTCTAGGCGCGGCCGCAACGAACGGAAGAGAGTTGCATAGACCATGACCATACTGGGCATACCCATCCTGACTCTGATCGTGTTTTTCCCGCTGGCGGGCGTGGCCCTGCTGCTGTTCGTGGACCGTTCCTCGGAGGCGCTGGCCAAGTGGATCACCCTGCTGGTGAGCGCGGTCACTTTCGTGTTTTCCCTGCCCCTGTACTGGCTGTTCGACGAGGCGCGGCCGGGCTTCCAGTTCGTGGAGAAGGTGCCCTGGATAGACACCTGGGGCGTGAACTACCACCTGGGTCTGGATGGAGTGACCCTGTTCCTGGTGCTGCTGACGACCCTGCTCACCATGATCGCCGTGCTGGGCACCTGGACCCAGGCCAACCGCCACGTGCGGGAGTTCATGATCACCCTGCTGCTGCTGGAAGTGGGGATGACCGGGGTGTTCCTGGCCCTGGACGTGTTCCTGTTCTACGTGTTCTGGGAAGTGATGCTCTTCCCCATGTACTTCCTGATCGGGGTCTGGGGCAGCGAGCGCCGCCTGTACGCGGCCATCAAGTTCGTCGTGTACACCATGACGGCCTCGGTGTTGATGCTGGTGGCGATCCTGACCATGTACTTCCTGAACTTCAACGCCACCGGCGAGTTCAGCTTCTCCCTGCAGGAATGGTACAAGCTGGACGTGGGCCTGCCGGCCCAGTACTGGCTCTTCGCCGCCTTCGCCCTGGCCTTCGCGGTGAAGGTGCCCATGTTTCCCTTCCACACCTGGCTGCCCGACGCCCATGTGGAGGCGCCCACGGCGGGCTCGGTGATCCTGGCCGGCGTGCTGTTGAAGATGGGCACCTACGGCTTCATCCGCTTCGCCATGCCGCTGTTTCCGGAGGCCACCGCCGCGGCCCTGCCCCTGCTGATCGTGATCTCCGTGGTGGGCATTATCTATGGGGCGCTGGTGTGCATGGTGCAGCCGGACATGAAAAAGCTGGTGGCCTATTCCTCCGTGTCCCACCTGGGCTTCGTGATGCTGGGGCTGTTCGCCCTCAATCCGCAAGGGGTGGAGGGCTCGATCCTGCAGATGCTCAATCACGGCGTCAGCACCGGCGGGCTGTTTCTCGTGGTGGGGATGATTTATGAGCGGCGCCACACCAAGGCCATCGCCGAATTCGGCGGGCTGATGAAGGTAATGCCCATCTACGCCACCTTTATGCTGGTGCTCGTGCTGTCTTCCCTGGGGCTGCCCGGCCTGAACGGCTTCGTGGGCGAGTACCTGATCCTGGTGGGGACCTACAAGGTCAGTCCGGTGGCCGCCATCGTCTCCGCCGCGGCCGTCATTCTGGCGGCGGTCTATCTGCTGTGGATGTTCCAGCGGGTGTTCTTCGGCGAAGTGACCAACCCGAAAAACGAGCAGGTGAAGGATTTGGCTTTCCATGAAATCGCCGTGCTGCTGCCCCTGATCGTCCTGATCGTGTGGGTGGGGGTGTACCCCAAGCCGTTCCTGGACAAGATCGGGCCCTCGGCCGGCAACTTCATCCGCATGGTGCAAACCCCCGCCTCCCAGCGCACGCAGGTGGCCCTGGGCCTTGGCGGTGCC
>CBDUSX010000118.1:0-8004 GCA_965369935.1 uncultured bacterium | reverse complement strand
GGTGCGGGGTGAGTCGCCCCCAACGGCGGCGCCGTGGATTGAGCAGCCGCACGATTTGCTGGAATTCCTGAGAATCCGGGAGCGTTCATGGCGAAGGCAAACCGAAAATATACGCCTTCCAGACGGCTGGTACTGATTTCCAACCGGCTGCCCATTTCCCTCGCGCGCGCCAACGGTAAATGGCAGGTTACTTCGAGTTCCGGTGGACTGGTCACGGCCATGGGGCCTGTGCTGCGCAACCGGGGCGGGCTGTGGATCGGCTGGCCCGGCACCTCGGAAACGGCCGGGATCCGCAAGCTGATGGATGCCCAGCAGGAAAAGTTCGGGTTTTCACTCTCTCCGGTCATGCTGACCCAGGAAGAGCAGCACAATTTCTACTTCGGGTTCTCCAACGAAATCATCTGGCCGCTGTTTCACGGCCTGCAGTCCCTGTGCAACTACGATCCTGAGTATTGGACGACCTACGAGGCCGTCAACCGAAAATTCGCGCAAAACATCGTCGAAAACACCTCATCCGACGATTACATTTGGGTCCACGACTACCACCTGATGAGCGCGGGCAAATATCTGCGCCAGTTGGGAACGAAATCTCCGCTCGGTTTTTTTCTCCACATCCCCTTTCCCCCGCCGGATATTTTCCAAAAACTCCCCTGGCGCAGACAAATTCTGGAGGGCCTGCTGGAATTCGACCTGATTGGTTTTCAGACCTCGCGCCACCGAAGGAACTTCCTGCAGGCCGTGCGCAGCATGGTGCCTGTATTGCGCTCCACCGGAAAAGGCTCGCTGCAAGGGCTGGATCTTGGTGGACGCGAGGTGCGGGTGGGAAACTTCCCCATCGGCATTGACTACAGGAGCTTTTCCATCAATGCCGCGGCCCCGGAAGTGGAACATCAGGTGATTCAGTTGACCGAGGCGTTTCCGGAATGCACGAAAATCCTGGGCGTGGACCGGCTGGATTACACCAAGGGGCTGCCATACAAGCTGGACGGACTCCGGCAGGCCCTTAGGCGCTATCCCGAATTGCGCCGGAAACTGACCCTGGTGCAGGTCGTGGTGCCCAGCCGGGAGGACATCCCGGAGTACCACGATCTGAAGGCGGAGATCGAACGGCTGGTGGGCGAAATCAACGGCCAATTCGCCGAGCCGGGCTGGGCGCCCATTCATTACATTTTCCGCAGCCTGAAGCGCGACGAGCTGCTGGCATACTACCGGGCCTGCGAAATCGCCCTGGTGACGCCGCTGGAGGATGGGATGAATCTGGTGGCGAAGGAATACTGCGCGTGCAGCGGGCCCAACAACGGCGTCCTGATCCTGAGCGAGTTCGCCGGCGCCGCGTCCCAACTGCGCGGATCCGCGATTACGGTCAATCCCTACGATCTGGAAGGGGTGGCCGACGCCATCTATAAGGCTTATACGATGAAGGCGGCGGACCGCAGGGCCCGCATGCGCAGATTGCAGCGGATCGTGCGGGAACAGGACATCTTCTGGTGGGTGGATTCGTTCCTGCAGGCGGGCATCGCCTCGGAGCTCGAGGATTATCCCACCCTGATTCAGGTGCAGCAGGGCCAGGTGGACGACTCCTGGTGGTGGGAGTCGGTCTGAATCATCCGCGGGTCAATTAAAATAAACCCGCCGGGGGTAGGTGCCTGCCCGGCTCCGCTCCGGCGGACCGGCGGCCATTCAACACCAAGGAGCGATGGTGCCTATGGATTGCAGGTGGGTGTATATGACGGCGGAAACCCCGGAGGAGGCGCGGAGACTGGGCAAGGAACTGGTGGAGCACAGGCTGGCCGCCTGCGTCAATATAATCGCGGGCATGACCTCCATCTACTGGTGGGAGGGGCGCGTGCAGGACGGCGCGGAGACGGTGCTGATCGCCAAAACCACGGAAGCGCTGGTGCCCGCTCTGATCGAAAAGGTCAAATCCCTGCACAGCTACGCCTGCCCCTGCGTGGTGGCCCTGCCGATCGTGGACGGCAACCCGGAATTTCTGGACTGGATCCGCTCGCAGACCTCGCCCGCGGCGGACTGACGCTATTCGATCTTGATGCAGGGCGGGAAGTAGCACGGCTCGGAGTCTTTGGTGTAGTCGTCCAGCAGCACGATCGCCGCGCCGAACAATATGGCCATCACCAGCGCGAACGCGCCGATCTTGAGCAGCCCAATGGTTTTGGAGACGGTCTGCATGCTCTTGGCGTCATAGCGATGGTAGTGGGGGTCGTTGTACTGCAACTCGTCCTGGTCGAACTGGTCAATGATGCGCCGGGCGTAATGCCTGGCCCAGGGGGGCACCTTGTCCGCGGTGAGGTACTCGAAGAACACCCGTTCCATCAGTTTCTCGTCCAGGTCGTTTCCGTGCCACTCGTTGTAACTCAGCTGGAATATCTGAAACTCGCCCACGCCCAGGCGGTTGGCGGCTTCCGCCAGCAGGTTCGCCTCAACGTTGTCCATCTCGCCCAGTTCGAAGAAAATCTTCAGCATGGAAACCCCGCCGGTGTGCTAGACTGATGGACGATTGACGATGGCCGGAGCCGGGTTGATTGCCGGCCCGGCCCAGGTGGCGTAACCTTCAGACCCCTTCCCGGTCGACGCGATGGAACTCGGCGAGAACCTGACCAACGTGATTTTCATAGTGGGCACCGGGATTATCGCCTGGCACGGCCTCACTTTCCGCACCAAGGACGGTGAACGGGAATGGGTGCATCTGTTTTTCGGCTGTATCGCGCTCCTGTACTGTATGTGGGTGGTTTTCAGCGACGTGCTCGGCCTGTTTTAAGCATCCATCCCGCCCGCGCACGTTCTCGTGCGGTCGACCCCCATCGTTTTCATTGCCGTTTTCCGCACAGCCATCGCGAAAGGCGCAGGGCGCAGTCTGTCCCGCTTAGAGCGCCTTTTCAAATTTATAGGAGCGCTGCTTCTCGTCAATTTCCGGTACCCGCAACAGCCTTTGTGAGGCGGGTTTCCGCAACTCCTTCTCCAGGTAGTCGGCCCGGTCCGCGATGGAAGGAGGGGCTTTGGGCTGTTTGCGCATAAACCGTGTGATCCAGTCCGGCCCGTCGCCCATCTCCTCGTCCAGTTCCAGCGCCTTGCGGTAATCCCGCAGGGCATTCTTGTGCTGGCCCATCCGGTCAAAGACGATACCCCGGTTCGCAAACGCGGCGGCGAATTTCGGCTCCATCCCCAGGGCCGTGTCAATCGCATCCAGCGCCCGGTTGAACTCTCCCATCCCCATCAGGGCCAGCCCCCGCCCCAGGTGGCCGGCCGGATCGAGCGGGTTCTGCTCCAGTTGGGCGTCGAACTCCACCAGGGCTTTCTTGTACAGCCCGTCCTCGAGCCTCTGGTTGCCGGTGCGGTAATTCAGGGCGCCGGGCGCATCGGACACGAGCACGTACTGATAAATCACCGTGCCGACCGCAAGCACCGCGCAGAGGATGGCCGCCCACACCAGATTGCGGTACAGGGCGGAATCCGTTTGTATCATGAGCGGCCCCGGTTGGTTCAGTACGGAGACTCACAACCCCGGCTGAGTCCGGCCGGGATATCTTTGGATGTTCATTCGTGCTGGCTGTTCATTCAATCTAACGAAAGGAGCACGCTTCATCAAGATTGAAGCAGCATTCTGTTGAATATGTACGAAAAACAGACTGCGATAATACCGGCAAGCAGGCGTGTTTTGCGCCGCACCTCTTCGCGCTCCGCTTCGTTGGCTTCGCGCCCCAGACTTTTTTCCAGGCGCCGCACGCGCATCACCCAGATCATCCGGTTCGCCGGAAAGTACAGGGCGAAGGCCAATATCGCCGTGGTTCCCCAGAACCAGGCGAATGAGGCTGTTGTGGAAGGCACTTTGCGCTCTCGCTAAGTGTTGCTGGAAATTGAGCAGGCCGGAAAGGGCCCCTCCCCCGAAAATAAACCTCGCAAAAAAAACCCTCCTCCGGCCGAAACCGGAGGAGGACGCTAAACAACAACTGGTTGAGATCAGTTCTGAGAAACAACCTGCTTGTCCCCGATGTCGTCCACCAGGGCACTGACCTCTTTGTTTGGCAGGATGGACATTTCCATCTTGTAAGCCAGGAACCACATCATTCCCACGCCGAGTATCCACCACAGAATCTGCCATGCCCAGATCGAGGGCATGCCGAAGATCCAGCTGGTAGCATCGTTCGGGTTGCCGAAGATGGTGTTGCCGATCACGGCACCCGGCCCGACGCCGAAGAAGAACCACACGATGGTGACGATCCAGGCCACCGGAACCAGGCCACGCTTCGAGGGAGACAGCGATGCGTGCTCTCTCAGGAAGTTGTGGTAGGTCATGCGGTGCTTCGTGTCATCAGGGGACTGCGTGACGAACGAGATGAGTATGGCCGCGCCGAGATTGAACAATATACCCCAGCCCGCGGAGTGGATGGTCAACGGCCAGCGGCCCCATGGCAGGGCATCGCCGAAAATCCTGGCACCGATGGTCTCGGTGAGGGTCACCGCGATGATGCCGAGCAACAAGCCCCAGGTCACGCCGGCCCGGGTCAGCCAGGGCCACCAGCAGACCGCAATCAGCGCGGGCCACATCTGGAAGCCGTAGGCCACCGCCAAGCCGCCCAGCAACACCAGGGCGTCGGTGGACAACCAGGCCACCAACAGGGCAAGCGTTACGATGATAAGCACGCCCAGCCGCCCAACCCACCTTTGGTTCATGTGGCTGGCGCTGGGATTTATGAAGCGCTTGTACAGGTCGCGGGTGAGGATGGAGCCCGCCGTTGACATGTACGCCGCACCCGTGGACTGCATGGCGGCCAGGGCGCACACGGCCAGCAGGCCAACCATCCACGCGGCCACGTTGGACATCAGGTTGATCATGTTGGGCACCAGCAGCCCCTGATTCATCAAACCCGATGCCTCATTGTAGGGGCCCTCGATGCCCATCACATTGCTTGCCACACCGGCGTCCAGCATGAACTGATTGCCGCCCAGGAAGTGGGCAGCCATGGCCTGAAACGCGGTGAAGAAGAACAGGATGCCGCCGATGCCGAACGAGGAGGCCCACACCTGCTGCGGTGCAAACGGCCGGGGATCCCGGTTGGAGAAAGACCACATGGAAAACGCAGGGGCGGACTGAATGCCCATCAGCGCGAACATGTAGGTCAGGATCATGATCCCGGTCCAGGCGCCACCGACGGCCTTGGGCCCGACGGCCACCCACTGGATCACCCCGGGTATGGCCACGTAATGGCTGTAGCCGTCAGGGGTCAGCTTGATGTTGTTGGCCACGTTGTACTGCACCAACGCGTCAATGTTCGCGTTCAGCGCGGTGTAACCGCCCACGAAGGAAATCCCGATGATCCCGATGATCGTGATCCCCAGGGCCAGCAGGATGCATTGCAGGGTGTCCACGTAGGCCACGGCCCGCAAGCCGCCAGACGCCACATAGAGGAACACCACGGCGGAAAGCATCAACATGCCGGCGTTAATGCCGAGCATTTCATCGGTCAACACGTTGAACAGGAAGCCCGAGGCACGCAACTGGACACCGAGATACGGGACGGAAAAGCACAGCGCCACGACGACCGTGAGGATGCGGATGAAATCACCCTTGAAGTAATCCGCAAGCATCTCGCCGGGTGTGACGTAGCCGAAACGCTTACCCAGCATCCACTGCCGCTTCAGGAACATCACCCCAGTGAAGGGAATGGTGATGGTATAGAAAGAAGCGTAGGCATACTGGAAGCCGTCCCGGAATACGAGGCCGGGATGGCCGATAAACGTCCAGCCGGAGAATGACGTGGCTGTCGCCGCAAGGACGAACACCCACAGCGGCAGGCGCCGCCCGGAAATGAAATAATCGGCGGCGGTCCTCGCCAGATATGCGGCCCGAAACCCCCAATAAATGCAATAGGCCCAATATAGGATGACGAATGCCGCCAGCCAGTATATTTTTGCCGACATATGATCTTTCCCCCTTCAAGAAGTGAAAAGAACGGTTTAGGCAGCCCCTCCGTCGAGGCCGCCCGGTTTCATACGGTCATTTGACATCACCATTACGATCGAAAAAATTCACTCCAATTGACAATTTGACAATTAGCAATTTTCGATCCTTGGTGGGGATTGCAATCCTGCGCGGTTGCGTAATGCCGGTTCAATCGTGATCCAAATTATGATTCAGTCCCGATCAATCCGTCACAGACGATGCCCCCGCGACTTATGCAGGGCAACCGCAATTCCGCCCTGGAGACGAAAAAGCAACCATTAGGTAAATTATACCCCGCCAAAAATCAAGCACATTATCAACAATACGGCTCCCAGGCGGCGTGGCGTTGCTTACAATCGCCGATTTTTTTTGCTTGCTGTTTTGCGCCGGCTTTCCGTGCCTGCCACCACGATTCACGGTCCATCCGCTCCGAAGGTTGCCAAATTTTCGGAGCAATTTTCACCCATCGGGTCGGCGGGCGTTATCATCCTCACCCTGCCGATGGTTTACCCGGGCCGCGCCTTATGCTATTTCCGCCACTTGGCGGCAGGTTTCATGCTGCTTCATGATAATGTACGGGGGGAACCTGAAGTTGTTCCGGCGTGTTCGGGGCCGGAGGAATCCGCATCAAGGAGCGCATCATGAGCAAGGCCCGCGTTGGCGAGATCGAAATTGATTACGAGGTGCGGGGTGCCGGCCCTCCCCTGATCATGATCACCGGGTTTCGCCGCAGCCGGGTCATCTGGGGCGAGGCTTTTCTGGCGCCCCTGGCGCGGCATTTCACCCTGGTGCTGCCGGACAACCGGGGCACGGGCCACTCGGACAAGCCCGCGGCCGGCTATTCCATCGAGGCCTTTGCCGACGATGCGGCGGGCCTGCTGGAGTCGCTGGAAATCGGCAAGGCGCACGCCTTCGGCGTGTCCATGGGGGGCATGATCGTGCAACGGCTGGCCACCCGCCATCCGGAAAAGGTGCGCGGCCTGGCGGTCGGGTGCAGCCAGGCGGGCGGGGATTCGGTGGTGCCGGCGGAGAAGGAAATCTGGCAGCTGCTGCAATTGCTGCCCAATGAGGAGATGGATGCCCGCGAGGTGGCCCGCCGCCAGGAGGCCGCCTATTACACGGAGCCCTTCCGCGCCGCGCAGCGGGAGTTGATAGACGGGCAATTCCGCCTTGTCAACGATAACCCCACCCCGGACTTCGCGGTGAAAGGCCACCTGCAGGCCATCGAGGATTTCGACGGTACCGCGGCGCTGGAGGAGATCGCGGCCCCCACCCTGGTGATCGCCGGGGACAGCGACCGGCTGATCGTCCCGGAAAACTCCCGCTTCATGGCCGGGCGCATTCCCGGCGCGGAGCTTTGCATCCTGGAAGACGCGGCCCACTTCTTCTGGGTGGAAAAGCCGGAGCAGGCGGCCCAGGCGCTGATCGAATTCTTCGCAAAGCTGGCGGAATAACCGCGCCCCGCGAGCGCCCGGCTCAGTCCTTGGCGCGGAATTTATCCAGAGTATCCTGGTTGATCTCCAGCCCCAGCCCCGGGCCGTCCGGCACGGTGTAGACGCCCGATTCCGGTTTCAGGGCGGGGTCGAACAACTCGGCCTCCAGATCGAAGTAGATTTTTTCGATCCAGCGGGCCTGCCCGGTATGGGCGATCAGATGCAACGTGGCCAGAAAGCCCGGCCCGAAGTAAGGCGAGTGGGGCGCCAGTTCCACGTTGTAGGTTTCGGCCAGGGCGGCCACCTTGAGAAATTCAGCGATTCCGCCCACCTTGGTCACGCTGGGCTGAATGTAGGAGGCGGCCCCGGCCTCCAGCATGTGGTGAAACTGGAAGGCGGTGCAGGCGTTCTCCCCGCTGGCCAGGGGCACACCGGAGGCCTCCTGCACACTGGCCAATCCGGCAAAATCCTCCGGGGGCCAGACCGGCTCCTCCAGCCACGTCAACTCGTACTCGTCCATGGCGATGGCCCGGCGGGTGGCCTCCAGCGGGGGCCACTGGCAATTGATGTCCACGGTCAGGGGCACGCTGTCCCCGATGGCCTCGCGGGCCA
>CBDUSX010000117.1:0-8072 GCA_965369935.1 uncultured bacterium | reverse complement strand
GCCAATTGGCTTCCCCTCGCCGGAGCATCGGTGGTATGAGCCATCCTTGGGCAGGCGGGGCCAACGCCCGCAAGCATAGCCGGAAAGCATAGCCGCGGAGCGGACAGCCTGCCGGCGCGCATGCCCCTGACCGCACAACTGCAGAGGATGATGGACGACGAGCCGGCAATCACCGCTCCGGGGGCCCGGTCCCCCGGCGCCATGGCGCAAGCATGGCGGCACATTGCCGCCACCACCCGGCTGGCGCTGCCGGTGATGATCGCCCGCTCCGGCGCGCTGATCATGATCACCGCGGACGTGATCATGACCGGGCGGGCCGACGCCCGCGAGTTGGCCTACTACGGCTTGGGCTTCGCCCCGGCCCAGAGCCTGTTCGTGATCGGCATCGGCTTTTTGATCGGCGCCACGGTGCTCACCGCCCAGGCCCGGGGGCGGGGGGATGCGGCCGGCTGCGCAACCATCTGGTACGTGGGCATGGGCCATGCCCTGCTGGCGGGGCTGGCCTTCATGTTTCTGGCCCTGGGCGGTGAGTGGTTCTTCCACCTCACGGGACAGGCGCCCAGCCTGGCGGCAGGGGGCGGGGCGGTCTTGCGCATGACCGCCTGGGGGCTGCCGGGGGTGATGCTTTACATGGCCACGGCGCAGTTCCTGGAAGGCCTGAGCCGCCCCACGCCCAACATGGTGCTGATGGTCTTCGCCAACCTGGTCAACATCCTGCTCAACTGGCTGTTCATCTACGACCACGCCGGCTTCGAGGGCATGGGAGCCCAGGGCGCCGCGCTGGCCACCTCCATCACCCGCTGGCTGATGTGGCTGGGCCTGGCCGCCTACGTGATCCTGATGCCGGGGGCGCGGGGACTGGGGTTGGGCGCAGCACCCCGCAATGCCAGGGAGATCAGCCGCAAGATGCTGCGCATGGGGCTGCCGGTGGGGCTGGCCCACGGGCTGGAGTCCGGCGCCTTCACCGCCATGGTCATGTTCGCCGGGCTGCTGGGGACGCTGCAACTGGCCACCTACCAGATCGCGCAAAATCTATTCGTCAACGCCTACATGCTCGCCCTCGGGCTGGCCACGGCCACCAGCGTGCGCGTGGGCAATGCGGTGGGGCGCAGAGATAGACTTGGCTTGGCCTGGGCCGGCTGGACGGGGCTGGGCATGGGGGGCGCGGTGCTGCTGTGCCTGTTGGCGGCCTATCGGGTTTTCGCCGAGGACCTGGCGGGCTTCTATTCCTCCGACATCAGGGTGCTCGGCCCCGCCATCCACGCCATCGCCGTGGTTTCCCTATTCGTGGTGGTGGACGGCCTGCAGGGCGTGACCGCCGGAGCCCTGCGCGGGGCGGGGGACATCTGGGTGCCGACCCTGCTCATCACCGGCGGATTCTGGGGCGTGTCCGTGCCCCTGGGTTACTACACGGCTTTTGCCCTGGGCTGGGGGGTGGACGGGCTGCTGTGGGGCCTCAGCGCGGGGGCCCTGACCGCCTCCCTGCCGCTGCTGCTGCGCTTTGCCGCCGTCTCCCGCCGGGAGGCCGCGCCGCTTTAGGAGCGGGAAAAGGGCCGCCGCCGGGGCGCTTTCCAAGCGGCGGAAATGCGTATATGGAGTCGTATATGGCGATGTCAACCATGGAGACGGGGCGCGCGGGATCACGACGTTCGCCTTGCGGCGCACACTCCATTTCACACTGAGGCAATATGGCGAGACTGCATCCGGGGCATCCGCGCCATCCTAAAGAAGGCGGCCCATGACCGGCAAGGACGGCAAGGCGCTTGCTTCCGCCTATGGCGGCGCGGGCTGGTCTCCCCGCACCCGCGGCACACGGGAGGAGATGGGCGGTCTGTGGGGAGACTTCGGCGTGGACAGCGAATGGGGCCCCCTGCGGGCGGTGCTGCTGCACTGTCCGGGTGCGGAACTGGCCCTCGACGGCGATCCGGATGCCGTGCAAATGCTGGCCCGGCCCGACCAGGAGGCGGCGCGGGAAAACCACCGGGCGTTGGGCGAAACCTACCGCCGGGCGGGCGTGACAGTGCATGCCTTGGAGCCGCACGGCGCCGTGCCCCCCAATGCCATGTTCCAGGCCGACCTGTTTTTCATGACACCGGAGGGCGCCATTCTGGCCAGGCCGGCTTCCACCGTGAGGGCCGGAGAGGAACGGGCGGTGGCCCTGCGGTTGGCCGAACTGGGCGTGCCCATCCTGCACAGCGTGCACGGCGACGCCACCTTCGAGGGCGCCGATGCGCTGTGGCTGGACGGCAATACGGCGCTGGTGGCCACCGGCCTGCGCACCAACGCGGGGGGAGCGCGCCAGGTGACCACGGCACTTCGGGAGCAGGGAGTGGAGGTGATCGCGGCGAAGCTGCCGCCCGGAACCATGCACCTGATGGGTTCCCTGCGGCTGCTCGGGCCGCGCAAGGCTCTGGTGTGGCGGGAAAAGCTGCCCCGGAGCATCGTGCGCAGGCTGGAACACAGGGGCTTCGACGTGCTCTACCTGCCCGACGGGGATGAGGGGCGGCGCATGGCCATGAACGGCGTCATGCTGGGCGCCGGGCGTTTTCTCATGCCGGCCGGCTGCCCCCGCACCCAGGCGCTGCTGGAGGCGCAGGGGCTGGAATGCGTCACGGTGGAGATCGGCGAACTGGCAAAAGCCGCCGGAGGCGTCGCCTGCCTGACGGGAATTTTGCAGCGCGATCCGGCTACGGCGGCGCCAGGAATCAACGAAGAATAGCGCATGGCAAAAAAAATCGTCTCCTGGAACGTGAACGGCATCCGGGCCTGCCTGAAGAAGGGCTTCCTGGACTTCGTGGCGGACGCAGCCCCGGACGTGCTGTGCCTGCAGGAGAGCAAGGCGCAGCCGGAGCAGGTGGAGCTCGAGCTGCCCGGCTACCGGCAGTACTGGAACTCCGCGGAAAAGAAAGGCTACTCGGGCACCGTCGTGCTGGCGCGGGAGGAGCCGCTGGCCGTGCGCAACGGCATGGGTATCCCCAAGCACGACAACGAGGGGCGGCTGATCACCCTGGAATACCCCCGCTATTTCCTGGTCAACGTGTACACCCCCAACGCCAAGCGCGGGCTGGAGCGGCTGGACTACCGCACGCGGGAATGGGACGTGGACTTCCTGGCCTACGTGAGAGGGCTGGAGCGCGAAAAGCCGGTCATTTTCTGCGGCGACCTGAACGTGGCCCACAAGGAGATTGACCTGGCCAACCCGGAATCCAACCGCAACAACCCGGGGTTCACGCCGCAGGAACGGCAGAGCTTCGACAACATCCTTGCCGAGGAGTTCATAGACACCTTCCGCGAGTTCACCAAGGATGGGGGACACTACACCTGGTGGAGCATGAGGCCCGGCATCCGCGAACGGAACATCGGCTGGCGGCTCGATTACTTTTGCATCTCCCCCACCCTGCGGGACACTATGCGCGCCTCCCGCATTCTGCCGCAAGTGCTGGGCTCCGATCACTGCCCCATCGTGCTGGAAATGGAGGACTGAGGCCGCAGCGGCGGGGCCGTACAGGAAGGGCGGTTCGCGAACCGCCCCTACTCGATTGGCCGCCCGAGCGCCGCGAGCCCTCCCCCGGCGCGGCGCCGCGGAAGCCCACCATATTCAAGCCGATATCCAGCGGGTTGCCGTGGCGGTAGGAAGTACGCAGGCAATAGGGATTGTTGCCCCAGCCCCCGCCGCGCAGCACCACCTCATCGGGCCGGCCGGGGAAGCGGCTGGCCGTCCACTCCCAAACGTTGCCCGCCATGTCCAGCGCGCCGAAGGGCGAGGCCCCGCCGGGGTAGCTGCCCACCGGCGCGAACAGGAGATATCCGTCCGCGTCGTCCGGCGCGCAGCAGGGTACCGTGCCGAAGTTGGCCGGGCGCAGGCCGCGGGCCGCGGGCAGCTCGTTGCCCCAGGGATAGCGCCTTCCGTCCGTGCCCCGCGCGGCGAACTCCCACTCCTCTTCTGTCGGCAGGCGCAGGCCGTAGGCGGCGCAAAAGCTTCCGGCGTCGCGGGCGGACACCTGCACCACGGGGTGCTCGGGCACATAAGCCCTCGGCCGGCCGGGGCCCATGGGCCGGCGCCAGTCCGCGCCCGGCATCCTGCGCCAGCGGCCGTCCCACACATAGCCGAAGCCGCTGCGCTCCGCATCCGTGCGGTGTCCCGTTGCCGACACAAATGCGGCGAACAGGCGGTTGCTCACCTCCAGCTTCATCAGCCGGAAGGGCCGCACCTCCACCCGGCGCGCCACCTCGTCCGGCTCCCCGTTTGGGTCGCCCATCACCAGCGTGCCCCCAGGCACCACGACGAACACCGCATCCAGGACTGGCGCCGCAAAAACCAGCTTTGCGCCGGGCGCCGCCGATATCAGCAGCGCGGCCAACAGCGCGGGCAAGGCCGGAGGAAACCACGGGCAGGAACGAATTGCGCGGACAGGGAGGCGGAAGGCAGGCACCACCTGGGGCTTCGCGCTCAAAACGCCACCTTTTCCAGAAAGACCAGCAGCATCAGCACCAGCAGATACACGCTGACCAGCGCCTGCACCCCGGAGATGCTGCGCACCCAGCGGGTGCCACGCAGGGTGTACTCTTCACTCTGGCAATGGATGAACAGGTCGTCCACGTTGAAAATTCTGCCGCCGATGTTGAAGGCGGACAAAAAGCTGAACCAGAACGCCATCAGCAGGCCGCCGAACCCCGTTGCCTTGAGCACTTCCTCTTTCACCCGCTCGTTCGAGGTGAAGAACCGCCCCTTCGGCGTCACCTTCCAGATCTGCCCGAAGCGCTCGGACGGCCACAGGAGGGGAATCATATACACCAAGCCGAAGGCGGCAACCAGCACACAGATGATGCCGAAGGGGCGGTAGGGCGACGCCCCGTACTCGATGGGCAGCTCCAGAAAAACATACTGCAACAGGCTCGCCAGGCGCTCGCCCAGGCTGCCTTCGTTGCCCACCTTCTGCCTCAGCCCCCGGCGCAGGGCGTAGGTGATCTCAAGCTCCTGCCGGCGGTAGCCCGCCTGGCTCAGGGCGCGGCTCAGCTCTTCCAGGGGGCGGGAATCCCGATAGAAGGTCATCAGCCCCAGATTCTTCGAGCGCACCAGGGACTCCAGGTTCCCGCGCAGGGCGCTCATGTATTCCGGGCCGGGCTCGAAAACCACGCCCGCCAGGTCGGCGCCGTCCATGCGCGCGCCGGCCAGATTGTTGGCGAACAGGTTGATGCCCCGCAGGGACGCGCCGGTGAGGTCCGTCCGGGAGAGATTGGTCTCGAACAGGAAGGCGCCGTCCAGTACGGCCCCGTACAATTGGGCGCCGCTCAAGTCCGCCAGCTTCAATCCGGCGCCCCTGAGATTACCCCCGATCAATTGCGCACCGCTCAGATCGGCGTTTTCCAAGTCCGCGTTGGCCAGCACGGCCTGGGTCAGGTCCGCTCCGGTCAGGTCGGCGGAGTTGAGGTTGGCGCCGGCCAGATTGGCCCCTTCCAGATTGGCCTGGCTCAACTTCGCTCCGGCCAGGTTGGCGCCGCTCAAATCCGCCCCGCCCAAATCCGCGTTGCGCAAATCGGCCCCCGTCAGGTTGGCGCCGGCCAGGTTGGCGTCCTTCAGTACGGCCTGCCGCAACTGGGCCCCTTCCAGATTGGCCGAGGAAAGGTCGGCCTCCGCCATGGCCGCATGGCTGAAGTTGCCGCCGGATAGGTTGGCGCCGCTGAGGTCGGCCCGGCTCAATTCCGCCGCCCGGAGGACGATGCCCGGCAGCTCCAGGTTGGCCAGCTTGCGCCCGGCCAGGTTGGCGCGCCGGGGGTCGCGCATCATTTCCGCCGGAATCAAACCCGAGGCGATGCCCGCGGCATCGAGAAATTTGGGGTCGCCCAGTTCCCGCAGCCACAGGGCGTGCCTGGCGGCGGCTTTCTTCACCCCGGCCAGGGCGGCCCCGTCTCCCTGGCCGGCGGATGGTTCTTGGGCCGCGGCCCCATGAGGAGACAAGACGAGCAGCAGCAATGCCAGCAGCAATCCCGGCGGACGCCAGGGGCGGAGCGTGCGCCGCCATGATCGGGGTGTGGTTCCGGCTTGCCGATTCATTCTTCCCTCACTCTTCTTTCACGTTGGCGCGCGCAAGGCCATGGGCTGGATGAAGAAAGCCGCCGCCGCGAAGCCGGGTGGGCGTTGTAACGAGGCCATGTAACGATTCCGTGACCCCAATAGACTAATCTTTTGCCTGCCGCACCTCCAGCGCGAATCCGGCCGCATGGGCGGACGCGATTCACGGCTGATACAGCGGCCACCCCGCCCGGCGGTTCATCTCCTCGGCCGGGCAATGCATGCCCCAAGAATGCAAACCCCAAGCATAAGGTGAATTCCCTATGAAACGAGCTGGATTTGTCCTGCTGCTGTCCATGGCGCTGCCGCTGTTCGCTCCTGTGGCCTCGGCCGCCGGCGACGCGGCCAAGGGCAAGCAGGTTTACATGACCACTTGCATCGTTTGCCACAATTCCGATCCCTCCAAGGACGGCGCCCTGGGCCCGGCGCTGAAGGGCTCCTCGCAGGCGTTGATCGAAGCCCGCGTGATGAAGGCGGCCTATCCTCCCGGCTACAAGCCCAAGCGCTCCACCGTCATCATGCCCCCCTATCCCCACCTGAAGGCCAACATCGCCGATCTGGCGGCGTTCCTGAATTGACCCCTGGTGCGTCATTGCTAGCGGGCGCCGTAGACTGGCGCGCCTGGGTAAAAAGCCCGGAAGCGGTCGTTGAGGATGGGGTTGTACATGGCCTGCCCGAGCTTTTTGCCCTTAAATTTTCCCTGCACCGCCTCGCCGGTCAGCCATGACCACAAGCTGCCCGACTCCTTGTCGCGCAGGAGTTCGCTTCCGAAACGGTCCTCGCGGCCGGAGCGCTCGAAGGTGAGGGAGCGCCCGGCGACCCTGCGCTTCCAGGCGGTGGCCGTGCGCGCATCGGTGGAATAGAACACCAGCAGGTCCTCGCCGTTGAAGCGGTCGTTGATCACCGGTTGCCGCGACAGCGCGGTGAAGGGGTACAGCTTGCCCTTGAAGCGCACCACCACGGCCAAGCCTATCTTGTAGTAGCCGCGGATGCCCCGGTAGGTGCCCATGAAGCCGCCCCGGCGGTGGCCCGGCAGCACGAGGGTCTGGGGGTAGCTGCGCTTCCAGTTCCTCCAGGTGGTGACGGTGGAGGGCATGAAGGTCAGCTGCTTGCCCTTCATGGGGCCGTACTCGGCCCGGCCGGTGGTGTGCACCCACAGGGAGTTGGTCTTGCGGTCGTACATCACGAAGGAATTCTCATAGAGGATTCCCGCATGGCCGAAGGTCAGCACCTGACCGTTCAGTTCGCGCCTATACACGATAGACGACTGGCACAACGGTCACCAGGACACGGCGATGGGTATGCCGCCGATGGTGTCGTTGCCCAGTTCGTGCACGCCCATGATGGTGATGGGATAGGCCTTGGCCTCGCCACCGTGGGCCACGCCGATCACCGCGTCCCGGTCGAAGATCACCCGCTGCTCCTCCGCCTGGGCGGCGGTGAGCATGGCGGGATCGTTGAAGACGGGAAAGGCGTCCCGGGCCACCGCCTGGTATCCGATGGGCGCCGCGTCGCAGGCGCTCAAGGATGCCAGCAAAAATCCCAGCACGAGCAACCGCAGCCTGGAAACAGGATTGAATCCCGCCATGCTCCTACCTCCTGATTGTTGGCGCCCGCCCCGCGGCTTGCGAAATTGTTGGCGCCCGCCCCGCGGCTTGCGCTGCCGATTCCCCGCCGCCGCCCCCGCCGCGGGCCGCCTGAGAATACATACCACTGATAAACATGGCATCAGTGCGCAAAATCGCAGTAAATCCTGTCACAAAACCGCCACTGAGGGAATGTAGGGGGAATGTAGGCGGGCTCGGCAAAAAAATCCGGCGGCATACCTCCCCGTCGTGGCCGCGGTCCCACTTTTCCTTGTTTCCGGCATTTCATTGGAAAAAGCCGATTGGAAGTGCCGGAGCGATAAAATTGCCCGAGGGCCGCGCCCCGGGAAATTTCCTGCGGCGGCTACAAATTCGCGGCGATAGGGTGTAGGGTGGCAGCGGCCTGGGGGTCG